>JAKBCX010000305.1 GCA_021807465.1 Pseudomonadota bacterium
CCACCAGCCCAATGAGGGTGAAGCTGAGCGTGGTCAGCGGCGCGGTGAGGCGGCGCTGACCTTCCACCAGCCATTTGGCCCGGTCCTCTTTGGTGAGGGTGGAAGCAGGGTGCAGCAGTGCCCCAAGGGGCGCCTCGGCGGCATCCGTGTCCTCCGGTGCACCGGTTTTCATGGCCTGCGCCAGAGACATGATGTTGCGGCTAAAGGTGAGCAGGTCCAGTCGGCCTGTTTTGGGGTCTATTTGCTGGCGCGAGCCATTATGCAGCACCAGCACCGGGCCGTGTGAATCCAGCTCGAGCTGGCCGGAATTGGCCAGAATGGTGGCGGGGGCGGTAGGATCGCGCGCGTCTTCGATGAGGATGCCGTGCAGGCTGTCATCGGCGCCGCGATTCTGCACATAAACGGTGATATTGCCCGAAACCTGGGTGAACACGCCGGGTTGCAGCAGGAAGGCCGCAATCTGGTTGCGGATTTCGTACTGATAGGCGCGGAACTGGGTGAAGGCGGCGGGCACGATGATGAGATTCAATATGTAACACAGGGCCATCGCCCCGAGCGCCACCCCCATGGCCGGGCGGCCCAGTCTGCCATCGGACATGCCGGTATTGCGCATGATGGTCAGCTCGCGGTCGCCGCTCATGCGCGTGTAGATGAACAGCACGACGATGAAGCAGGTGATGGGCAGGATGGTGGCCACGAAACTTGGCACCAGAAGTCCGGTTAACTTAATGAAAACAAAGGGCGAAAGCCCGTGATCCACGATGATTTGGATGAAGCGTAGCGACTGGGTGAGCCAGATGAGCGCCACCAGCCCCACGGTGACCAGCAGCAATGCCAGCCCGAGCTGGCGGATGATGTAGCGGTCGATGAGAAAGGGCCGGGAGCTGGACTGCATGTCGGGAAGGTTCTGGCGGGCTGCGGTGTGGAAGGCAAGAGCATGGGATCGTGACAGAATTTTGGTGTTGTGGTTGCCACGTTCTCTGTTGGCCTTGAGGCATTCCGCTTATCGAGCGCGCAACGCCCCGCCATTGCGGCGTTGCAGGTCCAGGCTCGGCTTCCCGCCCGGCGGAAAGCGGCCTGCATATTGACCGCAGCTTTGGGGCCTGCTGCGTGGAGTGCTACGCCCTGGCTAAACCAAGGCCGCGCGCGGCCAGGCGCCCATATATGGCAATAATCAGATAGCAGGTGGCTGGCACAATAAGCGCATGCCCAAGCCCGATGGCATCTGCCGTGGCGCCGTAGGTAACGGGGACGATGGCGCCGCCGGCAATGGCCATGCACAGCAGGGCGGAGCCGTTGGCGGTTTCATCGCCAAGCTCTTCCAGAGCCAGGGTGAAAATGGTGGGAAACATAATGGAATTGGCGAAACCAATGGCCAGCACCGCGGCGGCCGCGGCGGGGCCGGCGCTGAGCGCGGCGCCAAGTGCCAGCGCCATGGCCGCCAGCGCGTGGAAGCTCAGCACCCTGCCCGGCGCCGCGCGGCTGAGAATCCACGACCCGGCGAAGCGGCCCAGCATTGCCAGGCCCCAATAGAGGCTGACCATGGCGCCCGCCACTTGTGCCGCGTTGAAAGGGACCCCCATGTGCAGCAATGCGGCGGCGCGGGCGCCCAGCGCGGCGGCGCGCGTGCCGAAAATGCCGGGCTGGAGCAGATAATTGGTCAGGCCCGAGCCGATGGAGACTTCAGCCCCCACATAAACGAAAATGCAGATGGCGCCGAACACAAGGCGCGGCCGGGCAAACAGGGCGCGGCGGAATGGGCTGGGGTGGCACGATACCACCGAAGGCGCCGGGCGGTTACGCAGCAGCCAGAACAGCACGGCGAAGGCCAGCAGCAGCCCCGCCAGCACGAGGAAGGGGCGCTGGACGATCTGCGCTTCATGCACGCGCAGGGCCTGGAGCTGGGCCGGTGGCAGCTTGCCAGGCAAGGCCACGCCGGTTTGCAGGATGAACAGCGCACCGATGAAGGGGCCAATGAAGGTGCCAAGCGAATTGAAGGCCTGTGCAAGAGTAAGGCGGCTATGCGCCGTGGCGGACGCGCCCAGCGCGGCGATGTAGGGGTTGGCCGCGACCTGCAGGATGGTAAGGCCAGATGCCACGCAGAACAAAGCCAGAAGAAAGAGCGGATAGAGCGCCAGCCGCGCGGCAGGGGCAAAGGCCAGGCAGCCGCATGCGGCAATGGCAAGCCCCAGCGCGATGGAGCGCACATAGCCAAACCGCCCAAGAATGGCCCCCGCCGGTGCGGAGAAAAGGAAGTAGCCAAGGAAGAAGGCGAACTGCGTCAGCATGGCCTCGGCATAATTCAGCGCGAACAGGCTTTTCAGCTTGGCGATCAGAGGGTCGTTGAGGACGGTGACGAAGCCCCAGGCGAAGAAGAGCGAGACGACGAGCGGTGCCATTTTTCCACTGCCCGGCACCGGTACCGCCGCGCTGCGTACGGCCTGTATTGAACCCGCTTCCATACTGCCTGCGCCTCTCCCAAAATTCGTGTTTTTGTGCGGGAATGGTGCCGTCCGCCGGAATCGAACCGGCGACCTACTGATTACGAATCAGTTGCTCTACCAACTGAGCTAGGACGGCATGGGTGCGGCGTATTGCACAGGCGGCAGTGGAAATCCAGCCCTTACTTGGAGGGCGTGATGGCCACCGTGGCGGTCATGCCCGCCACCAGATGCAGGCCGGGCGGCACGTGATCGAGCTGGATTCGCACCGGTACGCGGGCGGCCAGGCGCACCCAGGTGAAGGTGGGGTTTACATCGGCCAGCAGCGTGGCATTGGTGGCAATCCGCTCGTTATCGGCAATGCCCGCCGCGAGGCCCGAAACATGGCCTTCGAGCGCCGGGCCGCCCTGCATGAGGGTGACCTTGGCTTTGTCGCCAACGGCGATGTTGCGCAGCTTGGTTTCCTCGAAATAGCCATCGGCATAAAGTGAATCTGTATCGACGATGGCGATGACGGGCGTACCCGTGCTCACATAATCACCTGGCTGCATGGAAAAATTGGTGATGGTGCCGTTTACGGTGGCGCGCACAGTGGTGCGGTCCAGGTTAAGCTGGGCAACGCCGAGATTGGCCTGGGCGAGGGCGTATTCCGCTTGGGCCTCGCGCGCCTGGGCCGAGGCGCTCTCGCGCGTTTGCGCCGAGGCCGCGCTGCTGGAAAGGGACTGGTAGCG
>JAKBCX010000306.1 GCA_021807465.1 Pseudomonadota bacterium
TCGATGCCATAGAGCGCGTCTATGGCTTCACGCCGCCCAGCGCGCATGGGCATGACGCGGTGGCCGCGATGCAAGCGATTTATGAAGGCCGCTCGAAAATCCTCATCGCGCTCGGCGGCAATCTGGCCGTGGCCATGTCCGGGCCGGACCAATGCTTCACCGCCATGCGCAAGCTGGACCTTGCCGTGCATATCGCCACCAAACTCAACCGCTCGCACCTGCTTATCGGCAAGGATTCCATCATCCTGCCCTGCCTTGGCCGCACGGAGCTGGATGTGCAGGAGGCTGGCCCGCAATCGGTCACGGTGGAAGATTCCATGTCAATGGTCCACGCCTCGTCCGGCAAACTGCCCCCCGCTTCCGGGCATCTGCGCTCCGAGCCTGCCATCGTCGCGGGCATGGCCAAGGCCACGCTGCCCAACAGCAAAATAGACTGGCTGGGCATGGTAGCGGATTACGATCGCATCCGCGATGGCATCGAGGCCGTGTTCCCCGGCTTCGAGAATTACAATGAGCGCATCCGCACCCCCGGCGGTTTCCGCCTGCCCCTGGGGCCTACCGAGCGCGTCTGGCATACGCCTTCCGGCAAAGCGGAATTTCTGCCGCTGGCCGGGCTGGAGGTGGACCCGCCCATAACGGCGGAAGCGCCGTTCCGCCTCACCACCATCCGCAGCCACGACCAATACAACACCACCATTTACGGGCTGAACGACCGCTATCGCGGCGTGTTCGGCCGGCGCGATGTGGTGTTCATGAACCGTGATGACCTCGCCCGGCTGAACCTCGCCCATGGCGACCTTATCGACATCCAATCCGTGCTTCCCAGCGGCGAACAGCGGCGCCTTTCGGGCTTCACCGCCATCGAATACAGCATCGCCCCTGGCGCGGTGGCGGCTTATTACCCCGAGGCCAACGGGCTGGTGCCGCTGGATTATTACGATGCGACAAGCGGCACGCCCGCCTATAAATCGGTGCCCGTAAAAATAAGCCGCGCCGCCTGATGCGGCTTATGGGCTTCATCGGCAGCAGCGGCAGCGGCAAAACAACGCTGGTGGAGCAGCTTGTGCCGATTTTGAAACAAGATGGCCTGCGCATCTCCGCCATCAAGCACGCGCATCACGGGTTCGACCTGGATAGACCCGGCAAGGACAGCTACCGCTACCGCGCGGCCGGGGCGGAGGAGGTAATGCTGGTGGCAGGCAGCCGCTGGGCCTTGCTGCGTGAAGCCGCGGAGGAAGAATTGGAGCTGCCGGCATTGCTCCAGCGCATGGCGCCCGCCGATCTCATCCTCGTTGAGGGCTTCAAGCTGGCTGAAATTCCGAAAATAGAAATCTACAGGCCCAGCCTCGGCAAACCCCCTTTCTACCCGCACGATCCCAACATATTGGCCATAGCCAGCGACGCAGCGCCGGACATAGGCACTCGCGCGCTCCTACCCCTCAACGCGCCGGACGAAATCGCCCGCTTCGTCCGTGCCCATGCGGCGGAATGGCGATGATCCCCGGCGCCATCCTCGCGGGCGGGCGCTCGCAGCGCATGGGCGGCGGCGATAAAGGGCTGCTCGCATTGGGGCCGGACTCTATGCTCGCACTCGTCGTGGCGCGGCTGCGCCCGCAAACCAGCACGCTGCTGCTCAACACAAACAGCCCCCCGGCATTATTCGCGCCGCTGGGGCTGGAAATCCGCGCCGATGCCCGCCCTGGCCGCCTCGGCCCTCTGGCAGGCATCCACACCGCCATGCTGTGGGGCCGCGAACTTGGCGCGGACGCCGTGCTCACCTCCCCTGGCGACAGTCCGTTTCTTCCCGCCAACCTCGCCGCGCGCTTGGCGGAAGCGCGCGGCACCGGCGCCGCCATTACCGCCAGCGGGGGGCGGGCACACCCAGTTACCGGCCTGTGGCCCTGCACCCTGGCGGAACAACTGGATGCCGCGCTGGCCAGCGGTATGCGCCGCGTGCGCGACTTCCTGGCGCTCATTCCGCATACACTGGTGGAATTCCCGGACGATGCCGCGTTCTGGAACATCAACACGCCAGACGACCTGGCCCGCGCGCGGGCCATGCTGGCGGCACAGCCATGAAGCCGGTGGTGCAAGCCCCGGCCACATGCTGGCGCAACGGCCAAACCCGCCCTGCCCCGCGCGCCTTGCCAGAAGAAGTGGCGGTGGCGATGAGTTATAACCGCCAGAGCTTTGCGGTGATGATGGCCAGCCCCACAGCGCTGGACGATTTCTGCACGGGGTTTTCCCTGTCCGAAGGCATTATCGAAACCATCTCCGACATCACCGCGCTGGAGATCATCACGGTTGAAGCCGGAATCGAATGCCGCATGAGCCTCGCCGCCCCGGCACGCGCGCGGCTGGAGGCACGGCGGCGCCATCTGGCCGGGCCGGTAGGATGCGGGCTGTGCGGGCTGGAAAGTTTGCAGGAAGCAACAAAGGCGGCGCCAAAAGTAACAGCACAGACCACAATGAGGGCCAAGGACATCGCCTCCGCCTTCCAGCAAATGTCCCAGAAACAAGCCCTTAACAACGAAACCCGCGCCGTCCATGCCGCGGGCTTTTTCATTGCGGGTCAGGATTTAACTGTGCGTGAGGATATTGGCCGCCATAACGCGCTGGACAAGCTCATCGGCGCCGTGGCGCGGCAAGGCCGCCATGGCGCTTCAGGGGCGGTGCTGCTCACTAGCCGCGTCTCGCTCGACCTTATTCAAAAAGCCGCCAGATTCGGCGCGGGAATCCTCGCCGCCATCTCCGTGCCCACCGCGCGCGCGGTGCGCGAGGCCGAGGCCGCGGGCATTACCTTAATCGCCGTGGCGCGCGATGATGGATTCGAGATTTTCACTCACCCGCAGCGCATTCTGCTGCCGCCGGATGCAGCGTAACGGCGAAGCCGGAATAAGCCGCCATGCCGGTCAACCTGTCCGCCGCCTGGGCATCGGTCAGCACATTCACATTAGCCTGCTCATGCCCGTGCGGGAATGAGACAACCCCGCGCCGCATCCCCTCATCCAGCTTCGCCACACCACGCACCTCGCCCCGTGCGCTGCGCACGATAACGGGCTGGCCATTCGCAAGCCCTTCCGCGCTGGCATCTTCCGGATTCAGCAAAAGCTCGGGCTTATCGCCCAGAAATAAAAACTGCGCATTCACATGGCGGCGCTG
>JAKBCX010000010.1 GCA_021807465.1 Pseudomonadota bacterium
AAAAAGCATCAACAACGCTGCATAAGCCGGCATCTTTGCCGCCAAGCCGCCCAGACGGGATAAAACCAGGCCCTCGCCGCGCGCCAGCAACACGCCCGTGCAAACAAACAAACCGGCAATTACAATCCCGTGAGAGAGCATCTGGAACAGCGCGCCCTCAACGCCTTCCACCGTGAAGGTGAAAATACCAATAATGATAACCCCCATATGAGCAACAGAGGAGTACGCAATCATTCGCTTCATGTCTGTCTGTGCCAATGCAACAAAAGACACGTAAACAACCGCCACAACCCCAAGTACAAACATCAACGGTTCCGCTGCCGCAGCAGCATTAGGTAGCATGGGTACGGCAAAGCGCAGGAAGCCGTATGCTCCCATTTTGGATAGCACAGCCGCGAGCATAATGGTGCCCGGAATCGGCGCTTCGCCATATGCATCCGGGAGCCACGTATGCAGTGGCCAAACCGCCGCCTTCACGCCAAAGGAAGCCAAAAAGGCGAGGAACAGCCATATCTGCACGTTGGCCGGTATGGGCGTATGGAGCAACGTAACCATGTCCGTGCTGCCGGCGTTATGCCACATCCAAATCAGCGCCAGCAGCATGAACAACGACCCTGCCAGCGTGAATACAAAGAACTTGATTGCCGCATAAATCCGGCGTTCACCGCCCCAAACGCCGATGATGAGATACATCGGCAACAGAACAGCTTCGAAAAAGATGTAAAAGAGAACGAAGTCGGTGGCGGCAAACATCCCGACTGTCATCGTCTCCAGCAACAGTAACGCGGCGAAAAAGCCGCGCACACGCCGGGTTACGGAACCGCTCGCCAGAATTGCGATCGGGGTTAAAAACAATGTTAACAAAATTAGGAACAGGCTGATGCCGTCAACGCCCATTCGGTAGGCAACGCCAAGTCCCGCAAGCCACGGTACCGTTTCGGCAAATTGATAACCCGCCACCGACGGATCGAACGCGTACCAAAGGTACACCCCCAGAGCCAGAACTGCCAAGCTCGTCAGCAGCGCGATCATCCGCGCCCGGCAAGCAATCTCCGCATCCTCGCCTTGCAAGGTTATTAACAGGAACACCCCTGCGAGCGGCAGGAAAGTAATCAGCGACAGGATGGGAAAACCGAGTTGAGTCATGGCTTATCTCACCCAGAGAAAGAGGCTGAGGAAGGCGATGAGGCCGATCAGCATAACAAAAGCATAGAACGCAATGGACCCAGTCTGAAGTTTGACCGTCTGCGTTGATGCGTCAGCCGTTAGCGCGGCAAGCCCGTTCGGCACGCCATCAATCACTTGCTCATCGCCGAAGCGCCAGGCAAATTTGGCCAAACGTAGCGCCGGGCGCACCAATAGTGCGTCGTAAATTTCGTCAAAGTACCATTTATTGAGCAGAAACCTGTAGAGCACGCCGAACCGCTGCGATAGCACCCCAGGCAAAGCCGGCACAAACACGTAAAACAAAAAGGCAACAACGAGGCCGGACACGGCCAACACCAATGGGGCGAGTGTTACCCAGGTAGGATTGGCATCCAGCAACGTCATAACCGAATTCGCCGGCACCTGAACACTCTGCCCCCAGAACCTGGGAAAATCAGCCCCGATAAAATATTTCCGTAATTCAAAACCACTTCCAAGGGCCCCCACTCCTAAAACAGCAAGCGGCGCCAGCATGACCAGCGGGCTTTCATGCACATGCTCCTGCACATGCTTGGGCGCCCTGGAAGTTCCATGGAAGGTCAGCAGGAAAAGGCGGAAGATATAAAAAGCCGTCAGACCAGCGGTAACAACACCACAAACCCAGCCATAAAACCCAGCCGGTGTATGGATGGCATAGGCAGCCGCCAAAATTGCATCTTTTGAATAATAGCCCGAGAACGGCGGAATCCCAGCGAGCGCAAGCGCGCCAAAGAGCATCATCAGCCACGTCATGGGCAGCTTTCGCGCGATGCCCCCCATCAACCGTACATCCTGCTCATCAGACATGGCATGGATGACCGAACCCGCCGCCAAGAACAGCAGCGCCTTGAAGAAAGCGTGGTTGATAAGATGGAACATCGCCACTGGGTAAGCGCCAACACCAGCCGCCAGAAACATGTATCCCAGTTGCGAGCAAGTGGAGTAAGCAATGATCCGCTTTATGTCGTTCTGCACACAACCAATAGTGCCCGCAAATAAAGCAGTAGTCGCACCAATAATGGTAATGAACTCCATCGCCGCCGGCGCCTGGTTGATGAGCGGTGACATGCGCACGATCATGAACACACCAGCCGCCACCATGGTTGCTGCATGGATAAGCGCAGAAATCGGCGTGGGGCCTTCCATCGCGTCAGCCAGCCAGGTGTGCAGGAAAATCTGGGCCGATTTTCCCATCGCGCCGATGAAAAGAAGGAAGGCAATCACCTCAAGCACAGGGAACATTGCGCCAAACAAGTGGTAGTCATCCGCAACATGCGAAGCCGCCGTGGCGAAAATCTTGTCGAAGGAGATGGTCCCAAATACGTAATAGGTCAGTGCAATGCCTATGGCAAAACCAACATCACCTACCCGATTTACGATGAAAGCCTTGATGGCTGCGGCGTTGGCCGCGGGTTTTTCGTACCAGTAGCCAATCAGCAAATAGGAAACGAGGCCGACACCTTCCCAGCCAAAAAAGAGCTGCAGCAAATTATTCGCCGTCACCAGCATAAGCATGGCAAAGGTAAACAGCGACATATAAGCAAAGAAACGTGGCTTCGTCTTATCATGCGCCATATAGCCCACAGAGTAGACATGGATGAGCATGGAAACCACGCTCACCATCGCCACCATGGCAAGGCTCAGCATGTCCTGCCGCAAAGACCAGGCCGCCGTGAAGCTGCCCACGGAAACCCACTCCACCACGCGCACCGGGCCAGAAATACCGTGCTGCAGCCCCGCGGCCAGCGTAGCCAAACCGGCTGCGGCGGAGACAAGCATAAACAAAACACTCGCACCCACGGCAAAAGTTTTGCCAATGAATGGACGCGCCACACCCGCAAGAATGGCACCCACCAGCGGCGCAAAAACGGCGATCAGCGTGAGCATAATCAACCCTTCATCATCGTCACGTCCTCGACCTCGATCGAGCCGCGATTACGGAAATAAATAACCAGAATGGCAAGGCCAATGGCAGACTCAGCCGCCGCTACAGTAAGCACAAACATGGTGAAAACTTGCCCAACCATATCGTGTAAAGCGCCTGAAAACGCCACGAAGTTTAAATTGGCCGCAAGCAAGATCAGCTCAATCGACATCATGATGACGATGATATTCTTCCGGTTCATGAAGATACCGAAGATGCCAATCACCAGAAGCAATCCAGCAACAACCAAATAGTGAGATAGAGGAACCAACATCACAGCGCCTCCTTCTCAGGCAGCACCGCACCTTCATTTAGCTTGGCAGGTACCATAACAAGCGTATCCTCCGGTTTGCGGGCGTGCTGCTGCGCCAAATTCTGGGTCTTGGCACGTTTACGGTCACGGTGGGTCAGCACAATCGCGCCGATCATGGCCACCAGCAGGATCATGCCTGAAAGCTGGAAGAGCGGCAGATAGCTCGTATAAATCAGGCTGCCCAGCGCCACTGTGTTAGTCTCATTCGCGGGCGTGGGGAACATACGTGCGTAGGAGGCAGCGGGGGCCACCGTCCATCCCGCCATAACAATGGCAAGCTCCGCAAACAGTACCAGCGCCACCAGCGCACCTATGGGCGCATAACGCTGGAACCCTTCCCGCCACGCTGCAAAATCCACGTCGAGCATCATCACGACGAACAAGAACAGGACCGCGACTGCACCAACATACACAATGGCCAGGATGAAGGCCAAAAACTCCGCTCCTGCCAACAGAAATAGAATGGAGGCATTAACGAAGGCCAGAATGAGGAACAGCACCGCATGCACTGGGTTGCGGCTGGTTACCACCATTACCGCAGAAGCCAACAGGATGAAGGAGAACAAATAAAACGCTAAATTGGCAATCATGGCTGGCCTCTACCGGTAAGGGGCATCGAGTTCCAGCCGCTTGGCCAGTTCCGGCTCCCACCGGTCGCCATTATCAAGCAGCTTGGCTTTATTATAGAGCAACTCCTCGCGCGTTTCCGCAGCGAACTCAAAATTTGGCCCCTCCACAATTGCGTCCACCGGGCAAGCCTCTTCGCACAGCCCGCAATAGATGCACTTTGTCATATCAATATCGTAGCGCGTCGTGCGGCGCGAACCATCTTCACGGGGTTCAGCCTCGATAGTGATTGCCTGTGCCGGGCACACCGCTTCGCACAATTTGCAGGCGATACAGCGCTCCTCGCCATTCGGATAGCGGCGCAGCGCATGCTCGCCCTTAAAGCGCGCGCTCGTCGGGTTTTTTTCATAAGGATAATTGATGGTGACCTTCGGTTTGAAAAAGAACTTCAAGGTCAGAGCCAGGCCGCTGAGAATTTCCCAGAGTACCAGCCCCCATGCCATCCGGGCCAAACGATTCATTGTGCAACCTCACACATTGGGCAGCCACCCGAAATATTCCATCACCCCCGCCACGGCCACGAGATAAACGAGCGAGATCGGCAGAAACACTTTCCACCCCAGGGCCATCAACTGGTCGTAACGCAGGCGCGGCAGCGTGGCGCGCACCCACACGAACACGAACAGACAGATCAAAACCTTGAAGAGGAACCAGAAAACACCAGGAATCAACGTAAACGGCGCAAAGGGGATTGGCGACAGCCAGCCCCCAAGGAACAGCGTTGTTGTCATACCGCTGATCAGGATCATGTTGGCATATTCACCCAGGAAAAACAGCGCAAAAGACATGGCGCTGTATTCCACGAAAAAGCCCGCCACAATTTCCGACTCACCCTCCGCCAAATCGAACGGCGCACGGTTCGTTTCCGCCAGCCCCGAGATGAAGAAGATGATAAATAGCGGGAAGAGTGGAATTGCCAGCCATAGATGACGCTGGGCCAGCACGATATCGTTAAGGTTCAAACTGCCAACACAGACAAGAACCGTGACAATAATGAAGCCCATAGAGACTTCATAGGACACCATCTGCGCCGCGCTGCGCAGGGCGCCAAGAAAGGCATACTTAGAATTACTCGCCCAGCCGGCAATAATAATGCCGTAAACACCCAGCGACGAGATCGCGAACAGGTATAATACGCCGACATTGATATTGGCGACGGCCCAATGATTATTCACCGGAATCACCGCCCAAGCCACTACGGCAAGGCCAAAAGTAATCATCGGTGCCATGATAAACAGGAGGCGATCCGCACCTGCGGGAATGATGGTCTCCTTGAACAACATCTTCAAGGCATCAGCAAAAGGCTGCCAAAGCCCGAAAGGCCCGACGATATTCGGCCCCCTGCGCAACTGAATGGCGCCCATCACCCGGCGCTCAAAATAGGTGAGATACGCAACACCGATGAGGAGCGGCACGATCAGCGCCAAGGACTCCAAGAGTGTCAGGATCACAATTCCTAAATTTGTTTCAAAAAACGCGTTCATTCCGCCGCCTCCGCCGCTGCTGGCGCATGGGCAGCAATGCAGGCCGCCATAGTAGGACTGGCCCGGCTAATGGAGTCCGTTTGGTAATAATTAGAGAAAACAGGGGTAAATGGCACGTTACTCATCGCCGCTACATCACCGGCTGGAACGGCCGTATCCGTGCCCGCAAACCTATGGAATCCGCCGTCAACCGCGAAAACCGGATACGAATCAGCCAGATGCGCGCGCAGCTCCTGCAACGTGTCGTAAGGAAGCGCATGCCCCATATAGGCACTTAGGGCACGAATTATTCGCCAATCCTCGCGCGCATCACCCGGCGGCTTCACAGCCACGGCACCGTATTGCACGCGCCCCTCAGTGTTCACATAGGTACCATCTTTCTCGGTGTAAGCGGCGCCGGGTAATATCACATCAGCCCGCGCGGCCCCGGTATCACCATGGTGCCCCTGGTAGATAACAAATGTGTCCTTACCAATGGCAGCCACGTCCAGCTCATCCGCAGCCTGCAGCCATAGCACATCAACGCCGCCGCGAAGCATCTGGGTTGTCGCCTTGCCCGCCACACCCGGCACAAAGCCAATATCCAGCGCGCCTGTACGTGCCGCAGCATTGTGCAGCACGTTGAACCCGTGCCATTCCGTGGTCAGCATGTTATACTTCAATGCCAACTGCCACGCCGCCGAATGAATAGCCGCGCCATCGGGCCGGGCTAGCACGCCAGCGCCAAGAATAATCATTGGTTTCTTGGCTGCCGCGAGAACATTCGCAAACGGCGCCAAGCCATCGAGCAATGCCCCTATGGCCTCAGGCCCGGCACCAACCTGATCAACCGGATAGGTAAGCTGATGGGGCATGCCAATCAGCCCCACCATAAACCCGCCAGCCAGCCAACGCTTGCGAATGCGCGCATTCAATACCGGTGCTTCGTGGCGCGGGTTGCTGCCGATAATCAGCAGCGCATCCGCTTCATCAATCCCAGCAATCGTCGTGTTGAAAAGATAGAAGCTCCGGCGCGAACTATCAAAAACCGCACCATCCTGCCGGCAATCGATATTCTGCGAACCCATCGCTGTAAAAAACTGCTTAAGCGCCAGCAGGCTCTCCACATCACACTGATCACCAGCAATGGCACCCAACTTGTCGGGCGTCACACCCTTCATGCGTGCGGCAATCACCGCAAACACCTCTTCCCAGCTCGCCGGCCGCAACTTGCCATTTTCCCGCAACCAAGGGCGGTCCAATCGGCGGCGCTTCAGCCCATCAACCGAGAAGCGTGACTTATCGCCCAGCCACTCCTCATTCACATCGTCATTCATGCGCGGCAAAATGCGCAGCACTTCGGCGCCGCGCGCATCAACGCGGATATTCGCCCCCACGGCATCCAGCACATCCACGCTATCTGTTTTACGCAACTCCCAGGGCCGGGCCGTAAACGCGTAGGGTTTGGAAGTCAGCGCGCCAACCGGGCAAAGATCAATAATGTTGCCCGACAATTCAGAACTCAGGGCCTTCTGCACGTAGGTGCCAACCTGCGTTGTTTCACCACGGGAAGTCGCGCCCAATTCAGCAACACCGGCAACCTCTGTGGTGAAACGGATGCAACGCGTGCAATGAATGCAGCGCGTCATAGTCGTTTTAACCAACGGCCCCCAATCAGGCTGCGTCACAGCGCGCTTGGCCTCATCATAGCGCGAATAATCACGGCCGTAGCTTACAGCTTCGTCCTGCAGGTCGCACTCGCCGCCCTGGTCGCAAATTGGGCAATCTAGCGGATGGTTGATGAGTAGAAACTCCATCACACCGCGCCGCCCCTTGCGGACCATTTCTGTATCGGTATGCACAACCATGCCGTCAGAAACCGGCATACCACAAGCCGCCTGCGGGCGCGGCGGCATCTTCTCAATCTCCACCAGGCACATGCGGCAATTCCCGGCAACGGATAGCCGTTCATGGTAGCAAAAACGCGGGATCTCGACCCCAGCTGCTTCAGCTGCCTGAATCACCGAGGAGCCGTTCGGAACCTCTACCTCAATACCGTCAATCGTAACCTTTGCCATGGCTTACTCCGCCGCCTGCGCCATAGGCTTTGGCGGCTGATAATCAGTTGCCCTCGCCTCCACCTGCGGCCTGAACGCGCGCATCATCCCTTGAATGGGCCACGATGCGGCTTCACCGAATGCACAAATCGTATGGCCAGCAACCTGCGTCGTCACCTGCTCCAGCAAATGAATATCAGCCAGAGCCGCCTTACCCTGCACAACGCGGTCCATCATTCGCATCATCCACCCCGTGCCTTCACGGCACGGCGTGCATTGACCGCAGCTCTCATGTTTGAAGAATTTAGAGAGACGCCAAATCGCCTTAACCACATCAGCGGACTTATCCATGACGATGATGGCCCCCGACCCCATGCCACTCTTCACCGCGGCCAAAGAATCGAAATCCATCAGCTGAGTATCGCACATTTCCTTATTCAGGATCGGCATAGAAGCACCACCTGGAATAATGGCCTGCAAATTATCCCAGCCGCCACGCACGCCACCCGCATGTTTCTCTATGAGATCCTTCAGCGGGATTCCCATCTCTTCCTCAACATTGCAGGGATTATTCACATGGCCGGAGATGCAAAAAATCTTCGTTCCGGAATTTTTTGGGCGCCCGAGTGCCGAAAACCAAGCCGCACCACGGCGCAAAATGGTGGGCACTCCTGCAATCGTCTCAACATTATTCACCGTGGTCGGGCAGCCATACAGGCCCATGGCAGCCGGGAAAGGCGGCTTCATGCGCGGCATTCCCTTCTTGCCCTCCAGGCTTTCCAGCAACGCTGACTCTTCGCCGCAAATATAAGCCCCGGCGCCGCGATGCAGAATCAGATCAAAATCCCAGCCAGAGCCAGCGGCATTCTTACCTAGCAACCCCGCGGCATATGCCTCATCAATGGCTGCCTGAAGACGTTGCGCCTCGTTATAATACTCGCCGCGGATATAAATAAAACCAGTATGCGCCCCCATCGCGAAACCAGCGATCAAGCTACCCTCGATCAGCTTCTGCGGTTCGTGCCGCATAATATCGCGGTCCTTACAGGTGCCTGGCTCGCTCTCATCCGCGTTCACAACAAGATAATGCGGACGGCCGTCGCTTTCCTTGGGCATGAACGACCATTTCATGCCGGTTGGAAAACCAGCCCCGCCACGGCCGCGCATTCCAGAGGCTTTTACCTCCTCAATAATGGCATCCCGGCCACGCGCCAAAATCGCCGCGGTATTGTCCCAATCGCCTCGCGAACGCGCCCCCGGTAGCCGCCAATCAAGCTGGCCGTAGAGGTTCGTATAGATCCTGTCGGAATCGTTGAGCATGGCTACTCCGCTGGACCGTTGGCAGGTAGAAGTGTCGTTTGGTGCGTAACCGGCGCCGAGGCCTGGCGTCCAATCGTCGAGCCGGCGGGCGGCAAAGCACCACCAGCCTTCAGCCCATCAAGCAGAGCTTCCGTACGCGCGGCATCAAGGTCTTCATAATAATCATCATTAATCTGAAGAATCGGCGCATTCACACACGCGCCAAGGCACTCAACCTCGGTCAGCGTAAACAACCCATCCTCACTCGTCTGCCCAAAGCTGGAAATACCGGTTGCCGACTTACAAGTCTTTACAATATCATCCGAACCGCGCAGCCAACATGGCGTCGTTGTGCAAACTTGCAGATGGTATTTGCCGACAGGCTTGGTATTGAACATCGTATAAAAAGTTGCGTTTTCATAAACGCGAATTGGCGCAACACCTAGGCGCTGCGCGATCACATCCATTGCAGCCTGCGGCACCCAACCAATGCCGGTCAACCGCGCCATCTGCCGCTGTGCGATATCCAACAACGCCTTCACCGCGCTCATCTGCTTACCCGGAGGATACAAGGCTATAGCCTTCGCCACCGCCGCTTCAGAAACGTCATCAAACGCGAAGGTTTGAACTTCCACCTGCGTACTCACCGGTCAATCTCACCAAACACAATGTCCAAAGACCCAAGAATCGCGACCATGTCGGCCAACATATGGCCCTTGCACAGCTTCTCAGTCGCTTGCAGATGCGCAAAGCCCGTTGCGCGAATCTTGCAACGATACGGACGGTTTGTACCATCCGAAACGAGATAAACTCCAAACTCACCCTTCGGTGCTTCCACCGCAGTATAAGTAGCGCCCGCCGGCACATGGTAGCCCTCGGTATAAAGCTTGAAATGATGGATTAGCGCCTCCATCGAATGCTTCATCTCCGCGCGCGTCGGCGGCGCGAATTTGCGGTCCTGCACCTTCACCGGGCCAGGCTTCATTTTTGCCAAACACTGCTTAACAATCTTAACGCTCTCGCGCATCTCCGCCATGCGAACCAGATAACGATCGTAGCAATCGCCGTTCTTGCCTACAGGAACGTCGAATTGAACTTCGGCATATTTGTCGTATGGCTGGGCGCGACGCAAATCCCACGCCACACCAGAACCTCTCAGGGTCGGCCCAGAGAATCCCCAGGACAACGCATCTTCGGCAGAAATTACACCAATATCGACAACCCGCTGCTTCCAGATTCGATTAGCATTCAGCAGCCGCTCGATCTCATCAACGAAGTTGGGAAACTCTTCCGCCCAAGCCGCGATCCTATCGGTCAGCCCCTCCGGCAAATCCTTTGCTACGCCGCCCGGGCGGAAATAATTGGCATGAAAACGAGCGCCCGAAGCAGCCTCATAAAATTCGAGGAGCTTTTCACGCTCCTCGTAGCCCCAAAGCCCCGGTGTCAGCGCTCCACAATCGAGCGCAAAATGTGAGACGCTGAGCAGATGATTCAACACACGCGTCAATTCCGCGAACATCACGCGAATCCACTGTGCGCGCTCGGGAACTGTCACACCAAGCAACTTTTCCGTTGCAAGCGCAAAAGCATGCTCGCAACCCATCGGCGAAACATAATCCAGCCGGTCAAAATAAGGCAGAGCCTGTAAATAGCTCTTATACTCGATCAGCTTTTCCGTGCCACGATGTAACAAGCCGATATGCGGATCGGCCCGCTCGATCACCTCGCCATCCATTTCCAAAATAAGGCGGAGTACGCCATGTGCAGATGGATGCTGCGGGCCAAAATTGATCGTATGATTGTCAATTTCCACAGCCTTGGCAGATGGTGCCATAATCTCACTCATTGGCTGCCTCCACGCGCTTTCTCATCGCCCGGCAGAGTGGTCATCCCTTCCCAGGGAGAGAGGAAATCAAAATTCCGAAATTCCTGGGTCAAACGGACCTTATCGTAAACAACCTCCTTACGTTCGTCGTCGTAATGAACTTCCACAAAGCCGGTCAGCGGAAAATCCTTACGCAGCGCGTGACCTTCAAAATTATAGTCACTCAGAATCCGGCGATGATCCGCCAACCCTTCAAAACTTACACCAAACAAATCCCAAACTTCGCGCTCCCACCACGTGGCGCACGGCCATATGGAAGAAACCGATTGCACAGGCACTGATTCATCCGTCCGAACAATCACCCGGATCCGTCGATTACCCGTAACAGACAAAAGATTATAAACGACATCAAACCGGGGCTGGCGCTGCGGATAGTCAACCCCACAAATATCCATCACCTGCTGAAAGGCAAACTTGTCGCGCAGCTGAAGGAAAACATCCCGCGCTACATCCCGCGCAACCTCAATCACCAGTTCGTCCAGCTCACGCCGCGCGGCCGTTACGCCCAGCAGCGCCGCAGCAGCCTCAAGCTCGACATCCGGGGTTATGTTCTCGTCAGCCACGCAATACTGTCCCTGTCCGCCGAATTTTCTTCTGCAACTGCATAATACCGTAAACCAGCGCTTCCGCCGTCGGCGGGCACCCTGGTACGTACACGTCCACAGGCACAATGCGGTCGCAACCACGTACAACCGAATAGGAGTAATGGTAGTACCCGCCCCCGTTGGCGCAACTTCCCATGGAAATCACCCAGCGCGGCTCGGGCATCTGATCATACACCTTACGCAGGGCCGGCGCCATCTTATTGGTCAGAGTGCCCGCCACAATCATCACGTCACTCTGGCGCGGGCTGGCGCGAGGAATAATGCCGAAGCGGTCGAGATCGTAACGCGGCATATATGCGTGGATCATCTCCACCGCGCAGCACGCCAACCCGAACGTCATTGGCCAGAGGCTACCCGTGCGCGCCCAATTCACGACTTTGTCGAGATTGGCGACAACAAAGCCCTTCCCCGCAATCTCGCCCGTAATTCCCTTAATTACGGCATCCTGAGCTGCGCCCGGCGCCAAATAATCCTGGTTCCAGGCAATTTGCTGCACATCATTCGAAGCCACGCTCATACGGCTTACTCCCAGTCCAGCGCGCCCTTGTTCCACTCATAAATAAAGCCGACGGTCAGAACACCCAGAAACCCCAGCATGGAAAAGAACCCAAGCAGGCCAATCCGGGAGAGGCTGACCGCCCACGGGAACAAAAAGGCAACCTCAACGTCGAAGATAATAAACAAAATGGCGACTAGATAGAAGCGCACATCGAACCGGCGCCGCGCATCGCCAAACGCATCGAAGCCACACTCATAGGCTGACAATTTAGCAGCATAGGGCTTCTGCCGGGCAGCAAACAGGGACCCGAAAACGAAGGCCAGGCCCAACAGGGCGGCTATGGCAATAAATACAAGGATCGGAAAGTACTGCGAAAGGACCGGCTGCACTTGCTCGTCTCCTTAACTGCGCGGGCCAGATAAGCCAGCCCATACAAATACCTAGTGCCGTGTCGCACCGCAGCACACGTTGGTCAAGTCTCTATCCACAAAGGGGGGGATTGGGCTTCACCTTACTGGCGCGAGTGACGGGGCTCGAACCCGCGACCTCCGGCGTGACAGGCCGGCGCTCTAACCGACTGAGCTACACCCGCATTCAGTAAGCGGCCGTGTAATGGGCAACGCGTGCAGCGTCAAGCAGGTTACACGATCTAATTTGGCCGGTGAGAAAAAAACTTATCAAGGTATGGGCGGTGACGGGTTCGAACCGCCGGCCCTCTCGGTGTAAACGAGACGCTCTACCGCTGAGCTAACCGCCCATAATTTTGGGCGGCACTAGGCCACCCGCCACCATTAGTTCACCGCATCTTTCAGCGTCTTGCCAGGCTTGAAGCGGACAGACGTAGAAGCCGGAATATCAATCTCTTCACCAGTGCGCGGGTTACGCCCCTTAGAGGCTTCACGCTGCGCGGTGGCAAACGTGCCAAAACCAACCAGGCGAACCTCTTCCTTCTGCTTCAACGCACCTTCAATGGCAGAAAACACAGCATCAACAACTTCCGTTGCCTTGGTTTTGGAAAGTTCCGCGCCTTCGGCAACAGCGGCAATCAAATCATTTTTATTCACGGGCAAACTCCCTGTTAACAGATACGTAAATTATTCCGCAAAAATTGCGGAAGAGCCACAAGATGGCGCGCGCGTAGATAGCGAACATGCGCGCCACCCGTCAAACTAAGCCTTAATGCGGCAACGATGCAGCAGCCGCCCCTTCGCCAGACTTCGCCACTTCCTCCAACTCATCCTCCCAGTGAATCGGTTCAGGCTTGCGCACCAAAGCCCGCTCAATCACCTCATCAACATGAGACACCGGAATGATCGCCAAATTCTTCTTAACATTTGCGGGAATATCAGCCAAATCCTTTTCATTGTCTTTCGGAATGAAAACGGTGGTAATCCCAGCCCGTAATGCCGCCAGCAGCTTTTCCTTCAAGCCGCCAATCGGCAGCACTCGGCCACGCAAGGTAATCTCACCAGTCATGGCAACATCCTTGCGTACGGGAATCGAGGTCATGGCGCTGACAATCGATGTCGCCATCGCAATACCGGCAGACGGACCATCTTTCGGCGTTGCGCCTTCAGGCACGTGCACATGGATGTCCCGCTTATCGAAGAATGGAGGTTTAACGCCAAACTGCACAGAACGCGAACGGATATAAGAATATGCGGCCTGCACGCTCTCCTGCATCACGTCGCCCAGCTTACCTGTTTGTTTGATGCTGCCTTTACCCGGCAACAGCACGCTTTCTATGGTCAGTATCTCACCGCCCACTTCTGTCCAGGCCAAGCCGGTAACAACACCAACCATGTCTTCGGCTTCCGTTTCGCCGAAACGGAATTTTGGCACACCGAGAAACTTCTCAAGATTCTTCTTGGTAATGACAATTTTCTTCGCCTTGGCGGTAACAAT
>JAKBCX010000307.1 GCA_021807465.1 Pseudomonadota bacterium
GAGCGGAAATTGGGCATGGGGTGAATCGGTCTCCCTTGCAGGACAGGCAAATTGGGCCTCTCTCTGCACCCATTTATTGACAAGCCGCAAGCCACGGCTTGTAACACGCATGTTAAGGACCGGTAAGGTGTATGAAACACAGCATTATAGAGGCCCTGCTGACCCTGGCCGTGGCCCTGATGGCGGCTGTTTTCATCCACAGTTTTCTGTTTCAGCCCTACTGGATTCCCTCTGGCTCCATGGTGCCCACGCTGCTGGTGGGGGATGAGATTCTCGTCAACAAATTCGCCTATGGGTATTCGCGCTACTCTTTTCCATTCGCGCCGCCGCTGTTTCATGGCCGGATTCTGGGCCATGCGCCCAAGCGCGGCGCGGTGGTGGTGTTTGTCCCGCCGGGCGACCCGCACATGGTTTTCGTGAAGCGACTGATTGGGTTGCCGGGGGATACGGTACAGGTGACGGACGGGCAGCTATATATCAATGGTAAGCTCGTTCCCCGCGCGGCGCAGGGCACTTACCTGGATGACAGCAGCGGCGCGCCGGTGGTGACGAGGAGATATGCCGAGACCCTGCCGGGCGGTAGGGAGCATGCCATACTTAAAGTCACGGACGGCCCGGCAGCCCCCGGCGCGTTCGATCCCAATAATACGCCGCTCTATACCGTGCCGCCGGGACATTATTTCCTGATGGGCGATAATCGCGACAATTCGGAGGATTCGCGCTTTATGAATGGGCCGGTGGGCTATGTGCCGGCGGCCAATCTGCTAGGTCCTGCCGTGCTCATCCTCGGCTCGGCGCATGTTTGGGCGCCCTGGTGGGAGGTTTGGAACTGGCCCGGGGAGATACGCTGGGGGCGCTTTATGCGGCGCGTGCGCTAAAGCGCTTTCTTGACAACCCGCCCCCGCCTTGTTTGATGCGGCACCCCTTGAAAGGCGAGGATAGATGGCGCGTAACAACCAGAAACAGAATGACGGGCTCGGCGGGGCCATTGTCGAATTCGTCAAAACAATCTTCTGGGCCGGGTTGATCGCGGTTGGCATCCATACCTTCTGGTTCGAGCCTTTTTATATCCCCTCCGGCTCCATGGTGCCCACGCTGCTGGTGGGCGACTACCTGGTGGTGAACAAGTTCGCTTACGGCTATTCGCGCTATTCTTTCCCGTTTTCGCCCGATTTATTCTCTGGCCGCTGGCCAGAGCATATGCCCAAGCGCGGTGCTGTGGTGGTGTTCCGCCCGCCAGGCGCCATGAATGAGGATTACATAAAGCGCGTGATCGGCCTGCCGGGCGATACCGTACAGATGCGCGAGGGCCAGCTTTACGTTAACGGCCAAGAGGTGCCGCGCACCGATGTGGGCTTGTATAGCGATGACAGCGATGGGTACGGCCCGCCCGTACTGGCGCGCGACTATTTGGAAACACTGCCAGGCGGCCGCAAGCATTATATACTCAAGCGCACCAATGCGCCGTACAGCGTGGAGGGGATCGACCCCAATAATACGCCCGTTTACACCGTGCCGCCGGGCGATTTGTTCATGATGGGCGATAATCGCGACGATTCCGAGGATTCGCGCTTTCTGGATGGGCCGGTGGGGTATGTGCCCATTCAGAATGTGATTGGGCCTGCCACCTTCATCTTCTTTTCCATCAATCTGAAACACCCGTTCTGGGAATTCTGGTACTGGCCGTTTGAGATTCGCTGGGACCGGATGTTCAAGTCCATCTCGTGAGACGCAAGGCGCCCCAGCAGGCCGCCCAGCCAGCCGAGGCGCTTCTCCACGCCGCGGCCTGGCTTGGCCATGAATTTGCCCGCCCCGCGCTGCTGGCGGAGGCGCTTACCCACCGCTCCGCCGCCGGGGCCAAGGGGGTTGGCTCTAACGAGCGGCTGGAATTCATCGGTGACCGCGTGCTGGGGCTGATTGTGGCGGAATGGCTGATTGAGCGATTTCCGCATGAACAGGAGGGGAAGCTGGGGCCGCGCCTCGCAGCCCTTGTCTCCAAGCCCGCGCTCGCGGCCATTGCCGAGGCCCATGGCGTGGCGGAGATGATAAGCGTGGCGCCCGGCGAGGCCAGGCGCGGTGTTTCGGCCCAGGCCAATGTGCTGGCTGATGCGCTGGAGGCAATGATCGGCGCGCTATACCTGGATGCCGGGCTTGCCGCGGCGCGGGATTTTGTGCGCCGGGTTATGGAAAATACCGTGGAGGCGCAGGACGCCCCGCCTAAGGACCCCAAGACAGCGCTGCAGGAATGGGCGCTGAAACGCGCTTTACCGCTGCCGGCCTACAGCGTGGTGGAGCAATCAGGCCCTTCGCACGCCCCCTCTTTCGTTGTTAGGGTGCTGGTGGGAGAGGCCAGCGCGGAGGCCCGGGCCGGGGCTAAGCGCGCCGCTGAACAGGAGGCCGCGCGTATGTTGTTGAAAGTTTTGCCATCATGACGAAATGCGGGTTCATCGCCCTTATTGGGGCGCCTAATGCCGGTAAATCGACCTTGCTCAACCAGTTGACGGGGGCAAAACTCTCTATTGTAACGCCCAAGGCGCAGACCACGCGCGCGCGGGTGCTGGGCATCCTGGTGCGCGGCGAGGCGCAGCTTGTTTTTGTGGATACACCGGGTATTTTCGCGCCTAAGCGAAGGCTGGACCGCGCCATGGTGGCCGCGGCTTGGGACGGCGCGGGCGAGGCTGATTACGTATTGCTGCTGGTGGATGCCAAAGCCGGGCTGACAGAGGCGGTGCGCGGGATTGTTGCCCAGGCTATGTCTTCCGGGCGCAAAATGGCGCTGGTGCTGAACAAGATCGACTTGATCGACCGCCAGCAACTACTGCCTTTGGCGCAGGATTTGGCGCAGCTTGCCAAGTTCGAGCAGGTATTCATGATCTCAGCCAATACGGGCGATGGCCTGGATGTGCTGCTGGATTTCTGCACGGCGAAACTGCCCGAAAGCCCCTTCCTCTACCCGGAAGACGACCTGACGGATCTGCCGGACCGCCTTCTGGCCGCCGAGATTGTGCGCGAGCAGATTTTTCTGCAGACGCGCGACGAAGTGCCCTACGGCGCCACGGTGGAGACGGAAAGTTTCAAGGAGCAGAACGGAAAGATCCGTATCGATGCGGTGATTTACGTGTCCCGCCCTGGGCATAAGGGGATTCTTATAGGTGC
>JAKBCX010000308.1 GCA_021807465.1 Pseudomonadota bacterium
CACCTGCTTGCCAAATGGTCCTGACAAGTGGGTAAAAATTATTTCTTCACTGCCTTCACAGATAAGCGTAGGCCCTCCGCCACCTCGGCGGCGGAAGCCCTCACCATCTCGGCCAGCTCCCGTAATTGCGCCTCCTCCCATCCGGCCTTGATGCAAAGCGCGACAATGGCGTGGCGGAACTCTTCCTCTGGCCCCAAAATGGGCGCGGCGACGATATAGATGCCGTTGATATAATTACCATCATCTACCGCATAACCCTGCGTGCGCACCGCAGCCACCTGGGCCTGCCATTCCTCAAAGCTCGGGGCGCGGTGCCAGCGCAACCGGTCGAACTGTGCCTTAAGCGCCCGCGGCGGCAGGCTGGAATAGGCCGCAACACAGCGCCCCGTGGCACTAACCAGGGCCGGAAAGCGGCTGCCCAGATCCACCTGCAAGCGGATGGCATTGGGCGAGTTGGACTTGGCCGTGACGATGTAATGCTCCGGCTCCGAGATGCTCACCGCGAAGGCAGTGACCATGAATTTGCGCACAATTTCGTCGAGATAAGGCTGCGCCTGGTCAGAGATGGAACTGCGCAGCGCCGCCTTGGCCAGGGTGAGAATCTCCAGCCCCAGCCGGTAACGCTTGGTGGCCGGGTCCACCGCCACAAGCCCTTCGGCCGTGAGCGCCCGCAGAATGTGCAGGCAGGTGGACGGAATAATGTCCAGCTCCCGCGCAATCTGGTTAACACCCAGCGGCGTGGGGGTGGCGCTGAGCAAACGCAGCATGGCGGCGGCACGCACCACAGCCGGCACGGAAACCTCGCGCACCGGACCAGCCCGCTCCTCGGCAGAGCTAGGCACGGCTGCCGTTTTAGGAGAAGGTGAGATGTCATCCGCCATGGTTGCAGCCTGCATTTGATACAAAATTTACGGCCCGCTAAGGCGGCGCAAGCCATGAATTGTGCTAATACAACTATTTTTTTATTAGCGCAACAACATGGCCAGCAGCAGCGGTACGGCGCATCGCTGGGCCGATATATGACCTTGGTTGTTCGGCTTTACAGGGTGCTGTCTGTCTGTTCAGGAGATTCTAACTGCACCAGCTTGCAATAAGCTGGCAAATCTTGCATCCCCGGAGGAAACCCACAACATGCTGGCTGCCACGCGCCGCCAGTTCCCGCACCAAGTAGGATAGGAAATGAGCTGCAAGCCGAGTGCCATCCCCCCCGCCGAACACGTCGATATTCCGGCCCTGCGCGAGAAGTACCGGCAGGAACGCAGCATTCGCATCAATAGCAAAGGGCAGGAGCAATATGTCCGCCCGGTGGAAGATTTCGCCGCGGTGTACGAGGGCGACCCGCATATGCCGGTCGTGCCGCGCGACCCCATTTCCGAGGATCTTGACGTTGCCGTGCTCGGCGGCGGCTGGGGCGGCGTGCTGGCCGGCCATGCGCTGCGCCAGGCCGGGGTAACGAATTTCCGCAATATCGACCATGCCGGCGACTTCGGCGGCGTGTGGTACTGGAACCGCTACCCCGGGCTTTCCTGCGACAACGACGCGTATTGCTACCTGCCGTTGCTCGAAGAAATGAACTTCATGCCGAGCAAGAAGTTCACCGACGGCTTCGAGATCCGCAATTACTGTCAGAGCATCGCGCGTAAGTTCGCGCTGTACGAGAACGCGCTGTTCCACACCCTCGTCACCTCCATGCGCTGGGATGAAAGCATCAAGCGCTACCGCATCACCACCGACCGTGGCGATGAGCTGCGCGCGCGTTTCGTCATCATGGCCAATGGGCTGCTGAACATTCCCAAACTCCCCGGTATTCCGGGCATCCATGAGTTCAAGGGCAAGATGTTCCACACCGCCCGCTGGGAATATGATTATACCGGCGGCAGCCAGGAAAACCCGGTGCTGGACAAGCTGGCCGATAAGCGCGTGGCCATTATCGGCACCGGCGCCACCTCGGTGCAGGCCGTGCCGTTCCTCGGCAAATACGCCAAGCAACTTTACGTGCTGCAGCGCACCGCCTCCACCGTGGATGAGCGCAAGAACACGCCCACCGACCCTGAATGGGTGAAGACGCTGAAGCCCGGCTGGCAGCGCGAGCGTCAGCTCAACTTCCACCGCTTTGCGATGGAATTGCCGCAAGTGGGCGAACCGGACCTGATCTGCGACATCTGGACCGAGATCAACCGCAACCTTTCAGCCCATTTCAACGAGCATGGCTGGCCCTCCTCGCCTGAAGAGTACATGGCCAAGCGCGAGGTAATGGATTACCAGGTGATGGAGCGCCTGCGCTCTCGCGTGGACTCCATTGTGAAGGACAAGGAAGCGGCGGACATCCTGAAGCCTTGGTACCGCTACTTGTGCAAGCGTCCGGCCTCCAACGACGAATACTACCCCACCTTCAACCAGCCCAGCGTCAAGGTCATCGACGTGTCGAAGACCAAGGGCGTGGAGCGGATGACGGAGAAGGGCTTCGTCGCCAACGGCGTGGAGTACGAGGTGGATTGCGTGATCTTCGCCTCCGGCTTCGAAGTGTCGAGCGATCTCGACCGCCGCTGGGGCTTCGATATTTTCGAAGGGCGCGAGGGCAAGTCCATCTACCAGCTCTGGGCGGATGAGTACCGTACTTTCCAGGGCACCATGACGCGGTATTTCCCGAATCTGTTCTTTAATACCGGGTTCATCCAGGGCGGTTTCGCATCTTCCACCACCGAGATGTACAAGCTGCACGGCAAGCATAGCGCGTGGATTATCGCCGAGGCCCAAAAGCGCGGCATTGTTACGGTGGAACCAAGCCTGGAGGCGCAGGACAAATATGTTGAGCATGTCCGCGCCACGGCCATCGACACATCGGCCTTCGCCCGCGAATGCACACCCAGCTACTTCAATAACGAGGGCGAGGAGATTGTGACCGGCAAGGGCGAGAAGAAGCTCCGCTCTTATGCGGGCGAGCCTTACGGGCTTGGCTTCTATGCCTTCGAGGCGCTGTTGCAGGATTGGCGCGACCAGGGCGGAATGGAAGGCCTGGAGCAGGAGCGGGCATAAGCCGGAGGGAGTTGCAATGTCTGAGCTGAGATTCGACGGCCGCGTTGCCGTCATCACCGGCGCCGGGCGTGGCTTAGGCCGCGCCCATGCGCTGCTTCTGGCCTCGCGCGGCGCCAA
>JAKBCX010000309.1 GCA_021807465.1 Pseudomonadota bacterium
AGCTGGATGAAGCGGTGAAAGTGGCGGAGAAAGCCATTGAACTGGACCCCGAATACCCCGAGGCGCATTTTGAGAAGGCAGAGGCGCTGCTGCTGGCGGGCCGGATGAAGGAAGGCTGGGAGAGCTATGAATGGCGCTTCAAGCTTAAACAGGCCGAGGGGATGCTGCCCAAGACCGATAAGCCGCAATGGGACGGGCAGCCCTTGCCGCCGGGCAAGCTGCTGATTATCGGCGACCAGGGGTTTGGCGATTGCATTCAGTTCGGGCGGCTGATCCCCTGGGCGGCTTTGCTGTGCCCGCAGCCGGTTGTGGCGTGCTCGGCGGAGTTGATGCCGCTGCTGAGGCAGATTCCTGGCGTTGGCAAGTTTGTGTCGCGCTGGGAGGATACGGGGGAGTATGACGCGTATATTCCGCTCTCTGGCCTGCCGCGCTTGGCGGGGATTGGCACGGATAACGTGCCGCCGGCGGGGTATCTGGCGCCGCCCGATGCCCTGGTGGAAGAATGGGCGGAGAAGCTGGACCTGCTCTGCCCCAAGGGCAAGAAGCGCATCGCCCTGGTTTGGGCCGGACGGCCGACGCATAAAAACGACAAGAAGCGGACGTTGAAGCTGAAGCAATTCGCGCCGCTTTTCGCGCGCGAGGATATTTGCATCGTGACCGTGCAGAAGGGCGACCCGATTGCGCAGGCGGGCAGTTATTACGGGCGCGCGCCTTTGGTGAATCTGGGGCCGGAGATACGTGACTTTATCGATACGATGGCGGTTTTGCGCAACGTGCACAGGCTGGTGACGATTGATACTTCCGTTGCGCATGTGGCGGGAGCGATGGGCGCGCCGGCATCTTTGGTGCTGCCCAGGGCGCCGGATTGGCGCTGGCTGCTGGAGCGCGAAGATACGCCCTGGTACCCCTCGATTAAGCTGTACCGGCAGGAGAAGGCTTATGACTGGGGCGGGGTGATTGAGCGGGTGGCGGCGGAGTTATAGCGGCGGGTCATCTATACCCGGTAGAGCGCATGGATTTTTTGCGGCATCTGGCATAGTCAGAGCGTTTTCGGGTAGTGTCATTTTCTTTTTGGGAACATCATATTCCCCTTGAGAAAATTTATGAAGGGTCGGGATCGTGGCGGATATTATTGACGGTAAGGCGTTTGCGGCGAAGCTGCGGGGTGAGATTGCGGCGGAAGTGGCTGGGCTGCCATACCAGCCTGGGCTGGCCGTGGTGCTGGTGGGGGAGGACCCGGCCTCGAAAGTTTATGTGGCCAGCAAGGAGAAGCAGACGGTGGAGGTGGGGATGCGTTCCTTCGCGCACCGCCTGCCGGCGGAGACCACGCAAAACGAGCTGCTGACGCTGGTGCGAAAACTGAACGCGGACTCGCAGGTGCATGGAATTTTGGTGCAGTTGCCGCTGCCCAAGCATTTGAATGCCGATGAGGTGATTGCCGCGATTTCGCCCGATAAGGATGTGGACGGGCTGACCGTGGCCAATGCCGGGCGGCTGGTGGCTGGGCTGCCCGGGCTGGTGCCCTGCACGCCGCTGGGCTGCCTGCTGCTGCTGCAGGACGTGCTGCCTGATATGACCGGGCTGAACGCGGTGGTGGTTGGGCGCTCTAATCTGGTGGGCAAGCCCATTGCGCAGCTTTTGCTGCAGCAGAATTGCACAGTGACCATGGCACATTCCAAAACGCGTGATCTGCCTGGGCTGTGCCGCACGGCGGATATTCTGGTGGCTGCGGTGGGCCGGCCCGAGATGGTTAAGGGCGATTGGGTGAAGCCGGGCGCGGTGGTGATTGACGTTGGCATTAACCGCGTGCCCGCGGGTGTGGAGGGCAAAACCAGGCTGGTAGGAGACGTGGCCTATGAAGAAGCCGTGAAAATTGCAGGAAAAATTACGCCCGTGCCCGGTGGCGTGGGGCCGATGACCATTGCCTGCCTGCTGCGTAACACGCTGACGGCGGCCAAGCGCCTGCATGGCGCGGCGTGATGCGCGGAGATTAATGTAACGGATTAAACATTGTCGTGAGGACGCAAAGAAGGCTGGATATTTCAACCTCTGGGACATAAAGTTTGTTCTGGGAGGGCGATAAGGTTGAGGCGACAGCAGGGGAAGACGGGGCCAGCAGCCCGGATGATGAGAGCCAGCCTGCCGGATGCCTTGGCGGAGGCCGGGCTGCCTGAAAATATCGCTGGGCCAGATGGGGCGGGGAATGGCGCCGCCTCTGTTTCTGACCTGACGCTGGAGCAAGCGATTGGTGTGCAGGCGCGGCAGTTGCGGCGCAGAGTGGGGATTACCGTCTCGGAGCTGGCGGCCTCGGCCGGGCTTTCTGGCGGTATGCTCTCCAAGATCGAGAATGGGCAGATTTCGCCGTCACTCGCCTCGCTGCAGGCGCTGGCAGCGGCGCTGAACGTGCCGATTACGACGTTTTTTTCCACCTTCGAGGAAAAACGCGATTGCTCTTACGTTAAAGCGGGCGCCGGCGTGGTGATTGAGCGGCGCGGGACCAAGGCTGGGCACCGGTACGCGCTGCTGGGCCATGCGCTGGGCGGCAATGCGGTGGTGGAACCGTATTTGATTACGCTGAGCGCGGATGCCTTGCCATTCGCGGCGTTTCAACATGCGGGGACGGAGTTTATTTATATGCTGAGCGGCGAGGTGCTGTACCGGCATGGGGACCAGTCTTACCATTTGGTGCCGGGGGACGCGCTGCTGTTTGATTCGGCGGCACCGCATGGGCCGGAAAAGCTGCTGGTGAAGCCGATGACATATTTGTCGATTATCACCCATACGAGAGAGGCGGGTAGCTAGAGGCGAACCTGATTGTCTGAAATCATCAAGCGGCATTGGGTAATGTCGCCTATCTTCCGGCCGCTAAATCGTCGCCCGCGCAAATAGATGGGGTTGTGTTGCCGGAGGAAAAAGTGAGCATGGTTGAGACAGCGAAGCTGCGGGGCAAGGTTGCGGTTGTTACTGGGGCCAGCCGTGGGATAGGTAGGGGCATCGCGCTTGTGCTGGCTGAACAGGGCGCGATTGTTTATGTAACCGGACGCACCGTGAATCCCGGAGATTATTACCTTCCAGGCACGGTTGGAGAGACGGCGGCTGAATGCACTAGGCGTGGCGAGGCCAGCGGGGGCAAGGGTATTG
>JAKBCX010000310.1 GCA_021807465.1 Pseudomonadota bacterium
CGGAATGGCCGGTATGGTTCACGAGAAAGAACTCGCTATTGCCGGGCAGTTGCTCGATATGCCATTACCAGATGATCCTACTCAAGCCGTGCAAGCGTGGTATCACGCGCTACAAGCACAAATCACGAAGCAGTTGGATGCCGCTGGCGAAAACATACCAGATCTGAATGAAGTCTGCATCTCGCATCCGTTGAACGCAGTAGAATTCCTCTTCCCAAATTATTTTCTGCTTCCATTCTTTACTTCGATGTCTTCCTACCGCATCAGGCCGCTGGGACCAGAGAGCTGCTTGTTCGAAATATGGTCGCTAACTCAGTATCCCAAAGGCAAAGAGCCTGAACCAGTAATGAATCCTACCATGCTGCCTTACGATAGTTCTGATTTTCCCTTGATACCACAGCAGGATTATTCAAACATTCCCATTCAACAAAAAGGTTTGCATTCACAGGGGTTCGAGTTCATGCGCCTAGCAAGGTCTGTCGAGGGGCTAATCAGTAATTACCAACGCCTTATCGATGGCTATATCAAACGCTTACCGTTTGACCGTTTGGCCAAAGCGAATCATATGTTAGGCGGAAACTTTGATGGCTCCATTGAGGATCTCGGTCTATAAGCATAATGGGACACAGCCCCTTACCCACTGGCAATGCCATTATTTCTAACAAGCAAAACCGGAACACCTAAAGACAGCGAAATTTCCCAGGCATCGTCCGACTCTTCCGATGTCGACATAACAATAAAGTGTTGACGTACATTCAAAAGTGGATTGATAATGTCTTGCGCCTTCTCACTTTTTATTAGTATGCGTGTGATTCGGCTTCGTGGAATTCCGAGCGCCACTGCACGGTTTTCGGCTTCATCGATTAAACCGCCACTCTGGGCCGAAAGCAGCAACAAGCCATTATGCCCCGCCAAGGCAAAGCGGCAGGCAACTTCCAGCGCCGCTGTTTGACCAGGGCCGATAAGCGCCGCAAAGGGGCCACCTTTCCAGCGCAGCCGTGGCGGCATCAACAGGACATAGCTCGTATGCTCCAGTGCTTCAGTTCGCACTGGCTCGCGTTCTACGACAATATCTCCGGCACAATAGCAATGCGATAAGGGGTACGCACCTTGCAATATTTCAAAACTACTCGGCACACCGGCACTATGTGCTACTTGTTCCAACCTATACCTCACGCGCTCCGCCGCATGCCGGAGATCAGCAGCCATCTGCTTCATATCGAGCCTTTGCCATTCAAAAGTCGGGAGTCTAATCTCCCGGGCAAAAGGCAATGCTGCAAGCGAGAGTAACTCCTCATCCTCGAAAAACAAACCGTGAATACCAACATCAAGCAACCGTGCCAGTTCGGCAATCTGGCGCAGCCTATCTTCATCATCCATGCCGGGCCGCAAATCGAGTACGATACGCCGGAAATCTATTACGGGTTTATTATTCACGATGCAGCCTCATTCCGCTCCGCCACGCTGGCTTTCTGGCGTAAGGCTGCATAATGCCGCAGCCGCTCTTCAACAAGCTGATTCACGCTTTCCACCGGATACCGCCCATCTGCGTCCAAAGTTCCGGCGTTACGGCCAGTAAGAAGCTCAATACCTTGGTCGATGGTGCGAATGGGATAAATTGAAAATTGCCCGCCAGAACAAGCCTCCACAACATCCTTCCTCAGCATAAGATGCTGGACGTTTGATTCAGGTATCAGAACACCTTGCGTGCCGGTCAGGCCACGCGCCTTGCATAAATCGAAAAAACCCTCAATTTTTTCATTAACTCCACCGATAGCCTGTACCACGCCATGTTGGTTAACCGAGCCTGTCACCGCAATATCCTGCCGTATGGGTAGGCCAGAGAGCGCCGAGAGGAGCGCATAAAGTTCAGTTGAAGATGCGCTGTCGCCGTCGACACCTCCATAGGATTGTTCAAAGACCAGGCTCGCAGAAAGCGACATCGGCGCCTCCAGAGCATAGCGTCCGGCCAAATAGCCAGAAAGTATTAGAACGCCTTTGGAATGAAGTGGGCCACCCAGCTCGACTTCACGTTCTATATCAACAATTTTTCCACTACCAGGCCTTGCCACACAAGTAATGCGAGCCGGCCGGCCAAAGGCATAGTCGCCAAGGCCTAATACGCTCAGCCCATTTACCTGTCCCACACGCATGCCGGACGTATCAATAAGCGCTATCTCGCGCACAATGGAATTTTGCGCCTGCTCCCGCAAACGAGACATACGGCTGATATGCCGGGTAATTGCCGCCTCCACATCGGCGCGCATAATAGTGCTCTTGGATTCATTCCCGGCCACATGGTCTGCTTCAATAATCAAGTCGTGCAATCTTTCCGCCAGAAGTGAGACTTTTCCAGCATCGCCAGTAATGCGCGAGGCATATTCGATAACGCAGCACACGGCAGCTCTGTCTAGCGGACGCAAACCAGCGCGCGCGGCAAGGGCGGCGATAAGCCGTGCCAGCATTGCCTCGCCATCATCCGTACGGTCAACATCATCATCAAAGTCGGCAAGAACTTTGAAATATTGCGAAAGCTCCGGATCTAACGCAGCCAGCATATAGTAAAGCTGCCGGTCTCCCACCAGCACAACCTTAACATTAAGCGGTATGGGGTCAGGTTCCAGAGACACCGTTGCCGTCAACCCCATGAAGCGGGACATATCTTCAATAACAATCTCCTGACGGCGTAAGGCACGCTTCAAGGCTGCCCAACTGAAAGGCTCGCTCAGCAATGCCCGCGCGTCAAGCAGAATGGTTCCTCCATTAGCGCGATGAAGCGCGCCAGCCTTGATGAGACGAAAATTCGTCACCAAAGCTCCTTCAATCTGAAAATGCTCAATACGGCCAAGAAGATTTCCCAAAACAGGGTTCAGCTCCTCCACCACCGGCGCGCCCGATTCATGATCCTCTTGAGTAACGAAAACATTCACCTCATAACGTTCAAACAACCCAGCCAAACGCATCGAGGCCTGGGCTACCCCCTGCCCCGGCATTTCCGGCGCTATGAAGATGCCCAAATTCTCCAGCAAATCCGTCCGAATTTCGTCTATATGGTGGACTATAGCGGGTATGTCGGCAAATTGCTGCTTGACTTGTTCCATCGGCAAGGCAATGGCCATTTCCAGATCGGAA
>JAKBCX010000011.1 GCA_021807465.1 Pseudomonadota bacterium
TTGTGGATTGCACCTTCAAGGTCGCCAACGGCGAGGGCGGTTTGCGCCGCGCCATCGAGCGTATTCGCCGCGAGGCCGAGGAAGGTGTGCGCGCGGGCTGCACGCACGTTATCCTCACCGACGAGGCCATGGGCGCCGAGCGCGCGCCGATCCCGATGATCCTCGCCACGGGTGCTGTGCATACGCATCTCGTCCGGCAATCCCTGCGAACCTTCACCTCGCTGAATGTACGTTCCGCGGAGTGCTTGGATGTGCATTATTTCGCTGTGCTCGTGGGCGTGGGCGCAACCACGGTGAATGCGTATCTCGCGCAGGAATGCATCGCCGACCGCCATGCACGCGGGCTGTTCGGTAAAATCTCGCTCAAGGAAGCCGTGGGCCGGTACAAGAAGGCGGTGGATAAAGGGCTGTTGAAGGTGATGTCGAAGCTCGGTATCTCGGTCATCTCCTCCTATCGTGGCGGCTATAATTTCGAGGCCATTGGTCTTTCCCGCGCTTTGGTGGGCGAGTTCTTCCCCGGCATGCCGTCGCGCATTTCCGGCATCGGCCTGCCCGGCATCGCGCATGAGGTGCTGGAGCTGCATAAATCAGCCTGGAGCGGCAACATCGTGCCGCTGGAAGTGGGCGGCCAGTACCGGCTACGCCGCAATGGCGAGGCCCATGCGTTCGACAATAACGCCATTCACCTGCTGCAAACCGCGGTGGGGACGAACAGCTACAAGGCGTACAAAAAATATTCCGACATGGTACGCAAGCAGAAGCCGGTGGCGTTGCGCGATTTGCTCGATTTCCGCACAGACGGGCTGACGCCGATTTTGGTGGACGAGGTTGAGAGCATCACGGAAATCCGCAAGCGGCTGCTGGCCCCCGGCATTTCGCTGGGCGCGCTCTCGCCAGAAGCGCACGAGACCCTCTCGATCGCCATGAATCGCATCGGCGCACGGTCAGACTCGGGCGAAGGCGGCGAAGACCCCGCGCGCGCCGAGCCGCGCCCGAATGGTGACAATGCCTCTTCCGCCATCAAGCAGATCGCTTCTGGCCGTTTCGGCGTGACGGCGGAATATCTCAACGATTGCAAGGAAATCGAGATCAAGGTGGCGCAGGGCGCCAAGCCGGGTGAGGGCGGGCAGTTGCCTGGCTTCAAGGTGACCGAGCTTATCGCCAGGTTGCGCCACTCCACGCCGGGGGTGATGCTCATCTCCCCGCCGCCGCATCACGATATCTACTCCATCGAGGACCTGGCCCAGCTCATCTACGATCTGAAACAGATCAACCCGCGCGCCACGGTATGCGTCAAGCTGGTGTCGCGTTCGGGCATCGGCACCATCGCGGCTGGCGTGGCCAAGGCGAAGGCTGATGCGATTCTCGTCTCCGGCCACGTCGGTGGCACGGGCGCATCTCCGCAATCCAGCATTAAATACGCGGGTATGCCGTGGGAGATGGGGCTTTCCGAAGCGCACCAGGTGCTCATGCTCAACCGCTTGCGCCACCAAGTGGTGCTGCGCACCGATGGCGGCATTAAAACCGGGCGCGATGTGGTGATTGCCGCCATGCTGGGTGCGGAAGAGTTTGGCATCGGCACGGCCAGCCTCGTGGCCATGGGGTGCATCATGGTGCGCCAGTGCCACAGCAACACCTGCCCGGTGGGCGTATGCACGCAGGATGAAGCTCTGCGCCAGAAATTCGAAGGCACGCCGGAGAAAGTTATCAATCTCTTCTCCTTCATCGCCGAGGAAGTGCGCGAGATTCTGGCACAGCTTGGTTTCCGCAGCCTGCGCGACATCGTGGGCCGCGCCGACTTGTTGCACCAGATTTCGCGCGGCGCGGACTATCTGGACGATCTCGACCTCAACCCACTCCTGGCCCAGGCCGACCCTGGCCCCTATGCGCGCTATTGCACGCGCGAAGGGCGCAACGAAGTGCCGGAGACCTTGGACGCGCAGATGATCGAGGATGCCGCGCCGTTCTTCATGAATGGCGAGAAGATGCAGTTGCAGTATAATATCCGCAACACGCACCGCGCCATCGGCACCAAGTTCAGCAGCCAGATCGTAGCCAAATACCGCAAGGTGAAGCTGCAGCCGGACCATGTTACGGTACGCCTGCGCGGCTCGGCGGGGCAGTCGCTCGGCGCATTCGCTGTGGGCGGGCTGAAGCTGGAAGTGTTTGGCGACGCCAACGACTATGTGGGCAAGGGCCTCTCCGGCGGTGTTATCGTGGTGCGTCCGGGCGCATCATCCAAGCTCAAGACCAATCTCAACACCATTGTCGGCAATACGGTACTTTACGGCGCCACCTCCGGCGCCTTGTTCGCGGCGGGTACGGCGGGCGAGCGTTTTGCCGTGCGCAACTCCGGCGCCACCGCCGTTGTGGAAGGCATGGGCTGCAATGGCTGCGAGTATATGACCGGCGGCACGGTGGTGAGCCTGGGTGAAGTGGGCGATAATTTCGGCGCCGGCTTCACGGGCGGCCTGGCCTTCATCTACGACCGCGAGAAGAAATTCGAGCTGCGGGTGAATGCCGAGACGCTGCATTGGCAGCGCGTTTCATCCGCCTATTGGGGCGGGGTGCTGAAGAACCTTGTGGAACGCCACGCGGCGGAGACCGAAAGCCGCTACGCCGCCACGCTGCTGAATGACTGGGACCGCGAGTTCCCGCATTTCTGGCAGGTGGTACCTAAGGACTTCATAAAGTACCTGCCAGTGCCGCTGGACGAGCAGGAACAAGCCGCAACGGCGTAAACCATACCGGCACCGGAAATACCCGGCGCCGGATTTTGTAACAGCCTCGCCAGAATAGCCGCAGGGCCAAATACCCTGCGGCTGCACCATGGCGCGGCGCAAATCCCCATCTTTCCTCGCATCGGCGCTGGTGTCATAATTTACCTATGCGAGTCCTGTACCACCTCCCGCTATCGCCATATTCGCGCAAGGTACGGCTCGTGCTGGCTGAAAAGCGCCTGCCATTCGACCTTAAAATCGAAAAAGTCTGGGAGCGGCAGCCATCTTATCTGGAATTGAACCCCGCCTGCACTGTACCCGCGCTGGTGGAGGATAGCGGGCTGGTCGTCCCCGATTCGCGCGTCATTTGCGAATATCTGGAAGAAGCATACCCGGATGTATGCCTGCTGCCGCGTACCTCGATGGAAGAGCGCGTGGAAACGCGCCGCCTCGTGGCGTGGTTCGACGAGAAATTCTGGGACGAGGTAGCGCGTAACCTGCTGTGGGAAAAAACACTGAAGCAATCGCTAAAGCTCGGCCCGCCGGATGCAAACGCGCTACGCGCCGGATATGCGAATTTGAAGCAGCATCTGCTCTATATTGGGTGGCTGGCGGAGCATCGCAGCTGGCTCGCCGGGTCAACCCTCACCATTGCCGATTTCGCCGCCGCCGCCATGCTCTCCAGCCTCGATTTTCTTGGCGATGTGGATTGGAGCGCCTCGCAGGCCGCGAAGGACTGGTACGCCCGCATTAAAAGCCGCCCCAGCTTCCGGGCCATATTATCCGACCGCGTGAACGGCATGGTGCCGCCGCCGCATTACGCGGATTTGGATTTCTAACCGTTATCCGCGTAAGTTTTACCCCATGCCAAACAGGCTCTAAGCTAAAAATCGCGTAAATTCAGGACGCTTACAGCGCTCCATAGCACGCTCTTGACGCCCCGCGCGCGGCCTGGGTTGATTACGCCATGAACCTACTGATTTTCGGCCTGGGCTATTCCGGCCGCGCCATTGCACGGGCGGCGGTGGCCGCTGGTTACAGCGTAGCCGCCACAACCAGGGGCGCCGCCGCGCCCGAGCCTGGGGTTACGCTCACCCCCTTCAACCACGCCCATGCGGCCATAGAGGCTGCCACCCATATCGTGGCCACCGCCGCGCCCGATGAGCATGGCGACCCCGTATTGGCCCGCTACCACGCAGCGCTGAAAGCCGCGCCGCATCTGCGCTGGATCGGCTATCTCTCCACCACCGGCGTGTATGGCGATGCAGGCGGCGCCTGGGTGGATGAAACCACCAAGCCTCATCCCGGTTCAGAACGCACACGCCGCCGCGTGGCCGCGGAGCAGGCATGGCAGCACCTCACGCGCTCCGATTCCGGCAAAATGCTGGCTGCGGAGGAGGAACGGGATTTCGCTGTCGCCATTTTCCGCCTTGCGGGAATTTACGGCCCGGGCCGCTCGATGCTGGACGATTTACGCGCAGGGCAGGGGCGGCATGTGGTCAAGCCAGGTCATTTGTTTGGGCGCATCCACCGCGATGACATCGCCCAGGGCGTGCTGGCGGCCCTACGGCTTGAAGCAGGTGGAATTTTTAACTTTAGCGATGACGAGCCCGCCGCCAGCGCCGATGTAGTATGCGAAGCCGCCCGCCTGCTGGGCACGGAGCCGCCCCCGCCCGTGCCCTTCGAAGAAGCGGCAAAAACCATGTCCCCCATGGCGCTCAGCTTCTGGGCCGATAACCGCAAAGTCTCGGCCGCGCGCACCAAGCGCGCTTTAGGGATAGAATGGCGCTACCCCACCTACCGTGAGGGGCTACGCGCCATTCTGGCCGAGGAAGCGAGCCAAACAAACGCCAGCTAGTTCAAGCCCTCTGCGGTTGAGGTTCCAGCCTCTGTCAGCACCGTTGTCAGTGCCTTGATGGCAAGTTGCGGGCTGGCATCAAAGCCCGAATAGGTAGTGTAATTATAAGCAGAATCGGGTGTTTGATCGCCTCGCGCTGAGGAATACTGGAAAACACCTTGTGCGAGGGTGGTAGCGCCGTTCGCTGCAACAAGCCGGTATTTCATCTCGATAATGGGTTGGTAAGAATTTTCGAAGGCGCATATGCAATAGCCATCCTGCACCAGCACCACGTCGAGCAGCGGCACTTGAGATTGCGGGTAAGATTTGAGGAAATCAGCACTGGGGCGTGCCACTGAAATCTGCGAGACAGTGTAACCCTCCGCTTCAAGTTGCCGCGTGATCGCATTTGTCAGGATTGTTTGAGCTGAAAAGCCGTGGTTGTTGAGAAGGCTGGTGAAATTGGCTTGGCGCTTATTTTGCGCGTTCTGCTCGATACTGCCACCAATGATGCCGCCAATGATGCCAAACTCGGGTAAAACGGCGCCCGCGGTTGTGACCGGCTTGATTGAAAGCATTGTTTCCTCAGGCGGAATATAAGGCGTGAGCAATGCGATATTCTTGCCGCCCTGGTGGTCGTAGGCCACCGTTGGGGCCAGGGGTTGCGGCGCGCAGCCCGTCACCAGCAGCGGCAGCACGATGGCCGTGATCGCTGTCCACTGGAATTCTTTTGCGATCTTGATCAAGTTCTGCCTCATCCTGTTGCGTGCAATATTTGCATCGTTATTGTATAGAAATTTCCCGACTCCGCAACGGATGGACGAATTTTTAAGTCAGCTCGGCGAGGCTCGATGTCAGCAGAGCCAGATCCTCAGGCCGTGAGAGCCGGTGGTCGCCATCCTTCACAAAGGTCAGCCGCACGGCATCGCTCTCCAGCGCCTCGGCAATGCGGAGCGAGAGTTCCCAGGGCACGGAATCATCCCGCATGCCGTGCAGAAAATGCACCGGGCAGGTGAGGGGGATTTTACCGCCCAGAACCAGATGGTTCTCGCCTTCTTCCAAAAACTTCAGCGTCCAGGGCAGCGGGTCGCCATATTCACTAGGCTGGTACAGCACGCCTTTTTCGCGCAGCTCCGCCATTTGTTCAGGTGTGATGCTGTTGCGGAGCAGGGTTTCGGTAAAATCCGCCGCCGGGGCGATGAGGATGATGCCTGTAACCGGGTTGGGCAGGCGCAGGGCGAGCAGCAGGGCAATCCATCCGCCCATCGAGGAGCCGGCGATGATAAGCGGCTGGTCCGGCACAATTTCCCGCACAATATGCGCCGCATCCGCCGCCCAGGCGCCGAGCGTGCCTTCCAGGAAATCGCCGCCGGACTGGCCATGGCCCGAATAATCGAAGCGCAGCATGGCTTGGCCGCGCGCACGGCAGTTTTCTTCCAGCGCCAGCGCCTTGGTGCCGGCCATGTCGGATGCATAGCCGGGGCAGAACACCACCACCGGCCCGGCGCCGGGCAGGAACTCATAAGCCAGCTCTACGCCTGGCTCCCGAAAAATGCTTGGCATGGCAATCTCCCCTTCAGCACAGAACCATGTTACCGCCCGCTGTCATGATCGACCGCCGCCACACGATTCTCCAACTCCTGCCGCGCCTGGACCAAGGCGGGGCCGAGCGCGTGGTGGTGGAAATCGCCGAGGCGCTGACCCAGGCCGGGCACCGTGCCCTTATCGCCGCTGAGCCGGGGCACCTCAATGGCGCGGCGGCACGGGCGGGGGCTGAATGTTTTGCCCTGCCCTTGGCCACCAAAAGCCCGTTCCGTATCTGGCGCAACATCAACCGTGTTCTCGACCTCGCCCTGGACCAGCACGCGGACCTCATCCACGCCCATTCCCGCGCCCCGGCCTGGAGCGGCTACAAGGCCGCGCGGAAGCTGCGCGTGCCCTTCGTTACCACCTACCATGGCAGCTACAGCGAAAACTCCGCCCCCAAGCGCCGCTATAACCAGGTGATGGTGGAAGGCGACCGCGTGGTGGCGGTGAGCCATTACATCGCGGAGCTTATCCATAGCCGCTATGGTACGCGGGCCGAGAAAATCCGCGTGGTGCATGGCGGGGTTGATACGCGCATCTTCGACCCCGACATGGTGCGCGGCGACCGCTCCGTGCGCCTGGCCCGCGCCTGGCGGGCCGATGCCGGGCAACCCGCCATCATGCTGCCGGGCAGGCTCACAGGCTGGAAGGGGCAAAAACTCTTTATCCAGGCCCTGGCCAAAATGCGCCATAAGGATGCTTTGGGCATTCTGGTCGGCTCCGACCAGGGGCGCACGGCCTACACCCAAAGTCTAACCACCCTGGCGGAACAGCTTGGCGTGGCAAACCGGCTGCGCATTGCCGGCCCCACGGACGACATGCCGGCGGCCTTCATGCTGGCGGATGTGGTGGTGAATTGCTCAACCAACCCAGAAGCCTTCGGACGCACCATCATCGAGGCGCAATCCATGGGCCGTGTGGTGGTGGCAGCCGACCATGGCGGCGCACGGGAGACGATTATAAACGGCACAACCGGCCTGCTGGTACCGCCCGGCAATGCGGCGGCGCTGGCTGACATGCTGGATAGCGTGCTGGACCAGGACGTAACCTCGCGCATCGAATTCGGCGCGCGGGCCAGGGCACATATCCAAGAGAATTTCTCGTTGCGGGTCATGCAGGACAAAATGCTGGATATTTACGCGGAGCTGCTGGGGTGAGCCGGGTGCTCGTCATCCGCCACGGCGCGTTCGGCGATATTGTTCTGTCCTTCCCCGCCATGGCGGCCATACGCGCGCACCATGCGGGCGATGAAATCACGTTGCTCACCACCAAGCTCTACGCCCCCTTGCTGGGCGCCTCGCCCTGGTTCAACCGCATAGAAGTGGATGCAAAGCCCGCATGGTGGGACATTCCCGGCCTGTTGCGCCTGCGCCGCCAGCTGCGCGGGTTCGATATGGTTTATGATTTGCAGACCTCAGGCCGCTCCACGCGCTATTTCACCCTGGCCGGGCGCCCGCTTTGGTCCGGTGTCGCCAAGGGCTGCAAGTTCCCGGACGCACCCAACCGCGTCACCCTGCACACGCGTGAGCGGCTGGAGCAGCAGCTCCACCTGGCGGGCATAACGGCGCTGCCTGTGCCAGACCTCTCCTGGCTGGCGGGCCAAGTGCCGCCCTTGCCCCCGCGCTACGCCGTGCTGGTGCCTGGCGCCGCACCGCACCGGCCGGAAAAGCGCTTCCCGGCGGAAAAATTCCGCGAGGTGGCGGCCGGGCTGGGCCTGCCCGTGGTTGTGGTGGGCACGGCAAGCGAGCACCCGCTGGCAGAGGTGATCGGCGGCACGGATTTGACCGGCAAAACCAATTTTCTCCAACTCGCCACCGTATTCCGTGGTGCGTCCCTGGCCATCGGCAACGATACCGGGCCAATGCACCTGGCCGCGGCCCTTGGCGTGCCCTGTATTTCGCTGTTCTCCTCAGCCTCGGACCCAGCCCTTACCGCCCCGCGCACCCCGGATGGCGGCTGGCCCATAATTTTACGCGCGCCAAGCCTGCAAGACCTGCCGGTTGCGCAAGTGCTGGCCAGCCTGCCATAACGCCCGCATCCTATTTTTTTCAACCAAAGAGAGACCTATGCCCGCCATTACACTGCCCGATGGTTCCGTTCGCTCCTTCGACGGGGCGGTGACGGGCACTACCATCGCGCAATCCATCGGCCCGGGGCTGGCACGCGCCGCCCTGGTGATGGTGGTTAACGGCGTGGAGATGGACCTCTCGCGCGAGATCACGGAAGATTGCTCCGTGCGCTTCATCACCCGCAAGGATACGGAGGCGCTGGAGCTGATCCGCCACGATGCCGCGCATGTCATGGCCGAGGCAGTGCAGGCGCTGTACCCTGGCACGCAGGTCACCATTGGCCCGGCCATCGAGAACGGGTTCTATTACGATTTCTACCGCAACGAGCCATTCACCCCCGATGACCTCCCGGCCATCGAGGCAAAGATGCGCGAGATTATCGCCGCCAATGCGCCGTTTGAGCGCGAGGTGTGGGACCGTGAAAAGGCCATCTCTTATTTCGAGAATCTTGGTGAGCGCTTCAAGGCCGAGTTGATCCGCGACTTGCCCGGAGATGCACCGATTAGCGTTTACCGCCAGGGCGATTGGCTGGACTTGTGCCGCGGCCCGCATTTGCCCGGCACGGGCGCGGTCGGCACCGCCTTCAAGCTGCAAAAAACAGCAGGCGCCTATTGGCGCGGCAATGCCAAAAACCCGATGCTGAGCCGTATCTACGGTACGGCCTGGCGCGACCAGAAGGAGCTGGATGCGTATTTGCACCAGTTGGAAGAAGCCGAGCGCCGCGACCACCGCAAAATCGGACGCGAAATGGATTTGTTCCATATCCAGGAAGAAGCGGTGGGTAGCATTTTCTGGCATCAAAAGGGCTGGAAGCTGTACCGTACGGTGGAGAGCTACATACGCCGCCGGCTGGAGCATAACGGCTACGAGGAAGTGCGCACGCCGCAGCTCGTGGACCGCAAGCTGTGGGAAAAATCCGGCCACTGGGACAAATACCGCAAGAATATGTTCATTGCCGAGGTAGTGGAGGAAGAATCCACCCTGGCGCTGAAGCCGATGAATTGCCCCTGCCATGTGCAAATCTTCAAGCAGGGCCTTCGTTCTTACCGGCAGTTGCCCCTCCGCATGGCGGAATTCGGCTCCTGCCACCGCTACGAGCCTTCTGGCGCGCTGCACGGCATCATGCGCGTGCGCGCCTTCACGCAGGACGACGCGCATATTTTCTGCACCGAGGACCAGATCGCGGGCGAAACCGTACGGTTCGTCGAGTTGCTTGAATCCGTCTATAAGGATTTCGGCTTCGAGGGCTTCGCGATTAAATTTTCCGACCGCCCGGATGAGCGCGCAGGTAGCGATGAGATTTGGGACAGGGCCGAGGGCGCGCTGAAAGAGGCCTGCCGCATAGCGGGCGTGGAATATACGCTGAACAAAGGCGAAGGCGCATTCTACGGGCCGAAGCTGGAATTCGTGCTGCGCGACGCCATAGGCCGCGACTGGCAATGCGGCACGCTGCAGGTGGATTTTGTAATGCCCGAGCGGCTGGATGCCGAATACGTCACGGCCGAGAGTGGCCGCGCCCGCCCGGTAATGCTGCACCGTGCCATCATCGGCAGCTTCGAGCGTTTCCTCGGCATCCTCATCGAGCAATATGCCGGGCGCTTCCCGCTCTGGCTGGCGCCCACGCAGGTTGTGGTGGCCACCATTGTTTCGGACGCTGATGCCTATGCCGAGGAAGTAACGGCGGCGCTGCAAGCGGCGGGCCTGGCGGTGGAGCTGGATGTGAGCAACCAGAAAATCCAGGCGAAAATCCGCGACCATTCACTGCACCACGTGCCCAACATATTGGTGGTTGGCCGTAAGGAGGCGGAAGAACGCAAGGTGGCGCTGCGCCGTCTGGGCGGTGCCGCGCAGGAAATTCTCTCGCTTGAAGAGGCTGTGGCCTTGCTAAAGGCCGAGGCCACGCCGCCAGACCTGAGGAACGCCTGATGGCTCTGCAAATTGGCATTATCCCCGTCACCGGCCTGCAGCAGAATTGCACGCTGGTATGGGACGATGAGACGCTGGAAGCCGCCTTCGTGGACCCGGGCGGCAACATCCCGCGCCTTACCGCCGCGCTGGAGAAAACCGGTGCGAAACTCACCGCCATCTACCTCACCCATGGCCATGCCGACCATGCGGGCGGCGCCACGGAGCTTGCCGAGCTGACCGGCGCGCCGATTATAGGCCCGCATAAGGGCGATGAGTTTCTGCTGCACACAATGGAAGAAAGCGCCGCCCTGTACCACATGAAGGCGCGCAACTGCACCCCCTCGCGCTACTTGGCTGATGGTGAAACCGTGCAGATGGGCAGTGCCAGATTCACCGTGCGCCATTGCCCCGGCCACACGCCCGGCCATGTTGTGTATCTCGCCATGGAACACGGCTTCGGCATCATGGGCGATGTGCTGTTTCAAGGCTCTATAGGCCGGACAGATTTGGGCAGTTACGGCAACTACACCCAGCTCATGCAGGCCATCCGCGAAAAGCTGCTGGTGCTGCCAGATGATTTTGCTTTCACCTGCGGCCACGGGCCAGGCTCTACGATAGGCCAGGAGCGCCGCCACAACCCGTTTCTGACTGAGCTGGCCGATTAACCCGCCTATAGCGGGTCCAAATCAATCCAGGAGAGATGCCCGCCCTTGCCGGCGCCTGTATCCAGAAACACAGCCGTGCCACCCAACCGCCCATGGCGGATATAGGGGCGGCCATTCAGGCTGCGCTGGTCGTGGCCGCAATACACTGTAATGCTCTCGGGAATGTCATCCACCCAGCGCAGCAGCCGCTCGGGCCTGCCAGCATCGTTCACGCGCCCAGTAGTCTGGCCATACAGCGCGCGCGCCAATAGCGGCCCAGGGCGGCCAGTGGCCGGCATTGCCTCACCGGGCGCCGCCAGCATGGCGGGATGAAAGCCGCCATGCACGAAGAGCCTGCCCGGCGCACCGGCCCAAGCGGGGGCGGTGGTAATCATCTCCAGCGTGCGGTCACGCAAGGCGGCGGGCAATTCGGCCAAACTGCGCTGGGTAGGCGCGCTGCGCACATGCTCGCCCCGCAGGGCGCGGCCCAGCTTGTAGTCGTGGTTGCCCAGAATGAAGAGGCCGCGCTTCTCCTCCAGCAGCCGGAACATCACGGCCAGCGCGCCCGGCGTGTCCGGCCCGTCATCCACAAGGTCGCCAAGCTGAATGATGAAACGGTCTGTTTCCGCAGCTATCGCAAAAGCCCTCGCATCGCCATGCACATCGCCCGTGACACGGAGGGGGAGGCCATACGGTATCACGAGATACAACCCGCGCGGGAAAAAAGCCGATTCTTGCGCATTACAGATTAGAAATGGGCAGCCTCTTCCTGCGATGCAAGGCACAACCTGTCACATGGCCTTCACTTTTGCGTAGGCCTCCAAAGCGCGTGCGCGCCCCGCGGCAAGCTCCACCAGCGGGGCGGGGTAGGTTTGGCCAAGGTGGATGCCCGCACGGGCCAGGGTAGCCGCATCAGCCTCCCATGGCGCGTGAATATATTTATCGGTCAGGCGCGCCAGCTCAGGCACAAAGCGGCGCACATAGGCGCCGTCCGTGTCGAATTTCTGGCCCTGCAGTACGGGGTTGAAGATGCGGAAGTAAGGCGCGGCATCCGCCCCGCAGCCCGCCACCCATTGCCAGGAAGCGCCGTTGGCGGCCTCGTCAGCCTCGCACAAACAGTCCCAGAACCAGGCCTCGCCCTGCTGCCAGGGGATGAGCAGATGCTTCACCAGATACGAAGCCACGATCATCCGCACACGGTTATGCATCCAGCCAGTCTGCCACAGCTCGCGCATCCCAGCATCCACAATGGGAATCCCGGTTTGCCCGCGCTGCCAGGCGCGCAAGGCGGGCGCATCCGCGGCCCAGGGAAATGCGCGGAATTCCTCGCGAATGGGCCGGGTGCGTATATCCGGGTGCTGCCAGAGCAGGTGCAGCGAGAATTCGCGCCAGAGCAGCTCCTTCAGGTAGGTCTGCACACCGGCGGAAGCAGGCAGGGCGGCGGCGCGCAGCCACACGGTGCGGGGCGAGATTTCGCCGAAATGGATGTGCGGCGAGAGTTTCGATGTGCCCGGCCGGCCAGGGTAATCGCGCGCCTGGCCATAGCTGTTAATGGCATTGGCGCAGAAATCATGCAGCCGCACCGCAGCGCCGGCCTCGCCCGGTTTCCATTCCGCGCGCAGCCCGCCCGCCCAATCGGGTTTTGCGGGCAGCAAATCCCAATCCTCCAGTGCCTCGCTTGGGGCATCCGCGCCGTGCAGGCGGGCAGGGGCGGGCAGCAGCAGGTCTGGCACCCCGGCTTCGAAACAAGCCTTGGAGAAAGGGGTAAACACGCCATAAGCCCCGCCTGCCTTGGTGCGTATGGCCTCCGGCGGAAACAGGCTTACCGAATGATGCCGCAACAGCCTGACCGATTGGGTCTTCAGCGCGGTATCCAGCGTCTTATCCGCCTGCCGCCAATAAGGCTCGATGCTGCGGGCCGTATGCACCTCGTCCGCGCCAAGTGTCTTCGCCAGCGCGGGAATAATGCTTACCGGGTCCCCCCGGCGCAGAATAAGCGTCCCGCCCCGTGCCGCGATGTCCTGCCTTAGCGCGGCTAGCGAATAATATAACCACCAGCGGCTAGCTGCCCCCGCGCGCTCATCCAGTATGTAAAGCAGCGCCACCTTGGCCCCGCTGGCGCAGGCCGCGTGCAAGGCCGGGTTATCAGCCAGCCGGAGATCATTCTTGAACCAGACAATATGCGTAGCCATGCGGCGTTTTTTACGCCACTTCGGCCATCCTGCCCAACTGCTCCAGCGCAAAAGAGTAGAGCTGCTCCTGCCCAAGCAAAAACACCCGCAGCCCGCGCGGAAAAAGGCGTGCGATGGCGGGGTTTCGCACATCCTGGCCGTTACCCGCGCCGCCAAAAGCAGGCAGCACCAGGCGCGCGGAATCCGCCACGAAGCAGGGGCGGGAAATGCGCCGTATCTTGCTGTCGATGCTGGCCCAGGGGCGCAGCGCGCCGGAAATCTCAATCTCGCGCGGGGCCAGCCGCGGAGCTGGCGCATGGCGGAAGGTAAACGGCCCTTCGCGGTGAATCTCCACATACGTGCCCGGTAGTCCTTCGGTACGGCTGCCCACCCATAAAAGGCTTGCTTCGCGCGCCAGGGCGTTAAGGCGCGCCAGCTCGTCCTTATGCAGCCTGGGCGCGCCCTCCGCGCCGGCATGGCCAAGCATAATGAGCTTGGCCGGGCGGTACAGGCGGATAAGCCTGTGCAGGCGCTCCAACGCCCCGCGCGTATCGCCGGCTGGCGTCCCAAAAGGCTGCGCCGGCGCGGCAAATGGCGTATCCGCGGCAATAAGAACACGCTTGGCGGGCCAAAAGGCAACGCCCGCCGGGTCTAGCATCAGCCGTTCATCTCGGAAACGTAAAGG
>JAKBCX010000311.1 GCA_021807465.1 Pseudomonadota bacterium
TCGACTGAACATTATTTCCTTCACCAAACGTGGGAAAGAAATACGATATCGCACTGAAAATCGCCACGGCATAGGCAACATTGCCAAGAAACGCGCTAATCCAGTAGCCCCAAGCCGCGTTAAAACCAATGAAATTTCCAAATCCTGCCTTTGCATATGCGTAAGGGCCAGCATTCAAATCGGGCTTGCGAAGCGCAAGGCCTTGATACACAAAGGCAAGTGTTAGCATGCCAACACCTGTAATCGCCCAGCCGATAATAATGGCCCCGGGCGAGGCATGTGCCGACATATCACGTGGAAGGTTGAAAACCCCGCCGCCGATCATCGACCCGACCACGAGCGCGATGAGTGGAAGCAGCTTGAGTTTTACCTCCTTCGTGGCGGATAGCTCAGCTCCGGCTGGAGAGTTTATCGTTACATCCGGCATATCGTTCCCTCATGAACTGGACTGTAAGAGCACTCTATATTTGCTTCTTCAGCACGCCTTGCGTTAAATCAATTTTGAAATTTCTTCTCATTTATGTATCAACGTGGAAGAAGCAGGCAGAATCATGCCGTCCGGCGCAAGAGCTGCTTGCCGCAACAGGCTTAGCCTGTTTTTATCGCTATCATTCCCAGGTACAGCATTTCCGCAGCCTTATCTTTGATTTTAATCAACCCCAGAACCCGCCGCGAGATGTAACGTACCGAGGAATACGCTCCTACGGGAGGACTGCACTTTATTTTGATGTCGTAGCTTCTTATTAAATTTTCTAACGCACTACGGAAAATTCGATAACCACATCGCGCGGCCCAGATGCTGAAAATGAAAAAATATTCACGCCTATCAGCTACAATAACGTATCATCCGGAGTTCCTACATGTCCAAGCACATGGCCGCCGTTACCCCGATTACAGACCACTCCCGCAGCGGCAAAACAGACCATGGCGCAAAGCCGCACCCGGCGCCGCCAGCGTCTGAGCAAGAGGTCAAACGGGCCATATCGCCAGACGAGCGCGCGGCCATGGGTAAGGCGCTGCGCGAGAAGGTGCAGCGCAGCCAGCACGCGGCGTGGAAGCGCCCTCAAAACCGCCCAGACCCGGTTGAGCTGCTGCGGGCATCTGATAAGGACCGGATACCCGAGCTCATTCCCATCCGCTATGGGCGGATGCTGCAATCGCCCTTCACCTATTATCGCGGCGCCGCCATGGTTATGGCGGCCGATCTGGCGCACACACCCGTCACAGGAATCAAAGTCCAAGCCTGCGGAGATTGCCACCTGCTCAACTTTGGCGGCTTTGCCACGCCGGAACGCAACATTATTTTCGACATCAACGATTTTGATGAGACCCTGCCCGCCCCCTGGGAATGGGACGTGAAACGCCTAGCCGCCTCTTTTGTACTGGCGGCGCGGGTTAACGGGCTTTCCGACGGTCAGGGGCGCGATGCGGCGGAAACATGTGCGCGGAGCTATCGCAAACATTTGCGCGATTACGCTGAAATGACGCCTCTGGAAGTCTGGTACGAGAACGTTACGTCAGAAGATATTCTCGGCCTCATCCCCGCCGCACACCGCGGCTTCGTGGAAGCACGTATCCAAAAGGCCTCGGAGCAGGGCGGCTCAGAGCTCGACTACCCGAAACTCGCCGGCATGGTGGGCGGCAAGGTAACAATCCGCGACACACCGCCGCTCATCTACCATCCAGAAGTCAGCCGCGCGCCGGAATTCCAAGGCGTGCTGGAGCAGGTATTCACCGATTACCGCGCAACCCTGCCCGATGACCGCCGCGAGCTGCTCGACCGGTATCACCTTGTTGACGCCGCTATAAAAGTTGTGGGCATTGGCAGTGTGGGGCGGCGGTGCTGGATTGCGCTGATGATGTCCGAGGGAAACCATCCCCTGTTCCTGCAATTCAAGGAAGCCGCAGCCTCGGTGCTGGAACCTTATGCTGGGGCAAGCCCATATCCGCATCATGGGCAAAGAGTCGTGGCCGGGCAACGCCTGATGCAGCCGGCATCGGATGTATTTCTCGGCTGGGTGACGGAATCGACATTGAAACGGCAATTTTACGTCCGCCAGCTACGTGATGCGAAGATCAAGCCCCTCGTGGAAACCTTTAACGGTGAGCTGTTGAAAATCTATGCCAAAGCGTGCGGCTGGGCACTGGCCCGTGCCCATGCCAAGGCGGGCGATGCCGCAACGATCGGCGGCTACCTCGGCACAAGCAGCCAATTCGACGAGGCGGCCGGCGCCTTCGCTCTTGCTTATGCGGATGAAGCCGAGCGCGACCATACAGCACTCAAATCCGCTGTCCGGGCCGGAAAAATTACCGTGTTCCAAGAGGTGTGAGCAACAGCGCAGCGAACCCGCGAGCGGAGACGGCGAATGCCCTGGAGCAAACGTTACGCGCTGAAAAGCCACCTTAGCGCCGCGCTCTGGACCGCTCCGGTATTTGCCTTGGTGCTGGAACAGATCACCATTCGCGTGGTCTCGGCCGTGGATCAAAAGCTGACCTTGATACCGCTTTTTGAAAGAACGATATCCGGAACAATCGGGGCGCTAGACACTGTTGTCACACTAACCACATCCTTCGTCGTCTTCACCTTTGGCTCAATGCTCGTCGCCATTCAGGTTGCAAGCGGCCAGTTGACACCACGTATTATCGCGACAACCCTGCTGCGCGACAATGTGATAAGAGCCACAGTCGGACTATTCATCTTTACCATGCTCTTCGCCGCGGGAACGAGGGCGAGGATCACCGAATCCATACCTCACCTGGCCGTCTTTCTTACCGTTGCCCTGGGGTTCATCTCAATCACATCATTCCTGTTCATTATCGATTATACAGCGCGGCTCATGCGGCCCGTCACAATCGTCTGGCGAATTGGCGAGCAGGGCATAAAAGTCATCGATGCCATCTACCCCGGCGCCGTGGGCGCGCCCCGCACGCCCCGTGGCCCGCAACCGCCACTAGGCCCACCTGGGCGGATGGTTGAACATCGCGGAACTTCGGCGATTGTGCTCGCCATTAACCTCAAGGCATTGGTGGCACTTGCCGCAAAAGCCAATGGCCTGATCGAAATCATCCCGCGGGTTGGCGATTTTGTTGCGGTAAACGAGCCATTATTCCGCTTA
>JAKBCX010000312.1 GCA_021807465.1 Pseudomonadota bacterium
TTTGATACCCCCAACATCCACCCCTGCACCATCAGCGATTTCTTCGCCCTGTGCCGGGAAGACGGCTACATCGTGGAAGACTGGCTGGCCGCCGATGAGCAAGGCGCCCGCACCCCCTGGCGCCGCTTACCCTGGCTGGCCAATTTGTTTGGCGAGCAGGGGTTGTTTTTGCTGCGCAAGGCTTAACCCCAGCAGCGCCAGCACCAGCAGCGGCGTGGGCAAAATCCCTGTCCGCGCCACAAACCCCGGCACAAAGGCCGGAGCCACCCATAGCCAGCCCAGCGCCGCGTTGCGCCAATGCGCGCCGGGCCGGGCCAGAAGCGGCAATACCGCGCAGAGCATCGCCATATCGCCAGTGAAACCATAGGGGCTGGCCAGCAGGGTAAGTGCCAGCGTGGCGGGCAGGCGGCTTTCTGCCCCCCTCCGCCACAGCCCCCAGCACAGGGCCGCGCAGCACAAACTCACCGCACCCTGTCCGGAATAAGCGGCGGCCACGCCCCAGCCGAGGCTGCGCAGCATCCAGAACACGGAGCTGCCCATCATCTCGTATGTGCCGGGGAAGGGCTGCTCCAGCAGCGCATGCATGGCGGCGCGGCCTGGGCCGAGATAAGCCAGCCAGCCCGCTTTGCCCGCCACGCCCCAGGAGAACAGCAGGCACAAGCCCAGCACCGCCGCCCCCGCCGTGCAGGCGCGCCAGCGCCTTGCCGCCAGCGTTGCCACCGGCACTAGCAGCGCATATTGCGGTTTTACCGCCAGCAGCCCCAAAGCCGCCCCGGCGCGCATGGGCCGGGCGTGCATACGCGCCAGCCCGTAAACCAGCAGCGCGCCACACAACATGCCAAGCTGGCCCAAATACAGCGTCCACATGGCCGGAAACGAAACCAGCCCCGCCGCCACACAGCGCCAGGGCAGCCCCGCGGCGCGCAACAGCCGTGCCGAGGCCAAAACCACCAAAACCGAAACAACATAATACCCCGCCGCCAAGGGTAGCAGCGCGACACCATAGGCCACAGGCAAAATGGCGGGTGGATACACAAACGGCCACCACCCGGTTTTGTACGGCAAAATTCGTGCCGCCAGCGCCGCGTAATGCGGGCCATATAAAGCCGCCGCCTGGCCGTGCCGGGCCATGGCTCCCGCCACCCAAAACATGCCGTAATCGCAATAGCCCGTGGTGCAATACGGGTCGGCAAAACCCAGCCCGTGGCGCGCATAGAGCCAGGCGCGCAAAATTTGCGCCTTTACCCCCAGCGCGAACAGCATGGCCCCCGCCGCGCAAGCCGCGGCCAGCAAACCCCGTGCGCAGAACCGGGAGAGACAAGGCACCATGCCCCCGCCTTACGCCGCGCCGCGCGGTGCCGCAATCTATGATTGCAATCTCGGCGCAGCCTCCACCAGCGCCTGCGTGTATGCCGCGCGCGGTGCCGCCAGTAATTGCGCCGCCGGGCCGGTTTCCACCACCCGCCCCGCTTGCAGCACGGCAATTCTGTCCGCCAGAAAACTCACTACCGCGAAATCATGGCTGATGAGCAGGAAGGATACTCCCGTGGCGCGGGCGAGATCGCGCAGCAGCGTGAGCAGCAGGGCCTGGGTGGAAACATCCAGCGCCGAGCTTGGCTCATCCAGCACAATCAGTGCCGGTTCCGCCGCCAGGGCGCGGGCAATGGCCACGCGCTGCGCCTGCCCGCCCGATATGCCGCCCGGCAGCCGTGCCATAAGCGCCGTGTTCAGCCCCACATCTTCCAGCAGCGCGCCGGCCCGCGCCTGTGCTTCGCGCCGCCCCATGCCGCCCAGGCGCAGCGGCTCGGCGATAATCTCGCCAATGCGCATGCGTGGGTTCAAACTCTCGCGCGGGTCCTGGAACACCATCTGCACACGCCGCCGCGCTGCCCGCAGTGCCGCCCCGCGCAGCGAGGCGAAATCCTGGCCTTGCAGAACAACCTGCCCGGCATAAGGCAGCATTTGCAAAACCGCCCGCCCCAGCGTAGTTTTGCCCGAGCCGCTGGCCCCAACAATACCCAGGCACTCGCCTTTGCCAACACTGAAAGATACATCCTCCAGCACAGTCTTATGCCCGTAACGCACAGCGAGATTCCGCACCTCCAGCAGCGGTGCGAAGGACCGCGCCGCCGCCGCCGCCGCCAAGGTTGCCACTGGCGCGCGCTCTTGCAACGGATACAAACACGCCGCCATTGTGCCGCCCGTTTGCACGGGCGGCGGGTAGGCGGTGGAACATTCCGCCTGCTTATAGCCACAGCGCGGCGCAAAGCGGCAGCCCGGCGGGCGTGTTTCCGGCTCGGGCAACTGGCCGGGAATGGCCTGCAATGTTTTCTGCCCCAGCCACACCACCGCGCCGCGCAAAGCCGCGCTGTACGGGTGCGCCGGCCGCGCGAAAAACGCCTCCGCCGCGCCCCACTCCACGCTGCGCCCGGCATAGAGCACATGCACCTCATCCGCTTGCCGCGCCGCCAGCGCCAGATCATGCGTTACGAACAGCACGGCCAGATTGCGCTCGCGCCGCAGCCGCGCGATGAGGGCCAGAATTTGTTCCGCGATCAGCGGGTCCAGCCCCGTGGTCGGCTCATCGGCAATCAGCAAGGCCGGGCCGCAGGCCAGCGCCATGGCAATCATCACGCGCTGGCGCTGCCCGCCAGAAAATTGGTGCGGATAATCATCGAGCCGCGCCGCCGCGTCCTCGATGCCCACTTCCGCCAGCAGCGCCGCCGCCTTCTCACGCGCCAGCGTCCGGCTGCCGCCTTCATGCACCAGCCAGGCTTCCGCAATCTGCGCCCCCACGCGCTGCGTGGGGTTCAGCGCTGCCAGCGGGTTCTGGAACACCATGCCCGCGCGCCGCCCGCGCAGGTGCCGCAGCGCGGCACCTTCCGCGCGCTCGCCATCCACAAAAATCCCGCCGCTTGCCTTCGCCCCTGGCGGCAGCAGGCCCAGAATGGAAAGCGCCGCGATGCTCTTGCCCGCCCCGCTCTCCCCCACCAGCGCCAGCATTTTGCCCGGCGCGATGCGAAGGGAAAAATCCTCCAGCACGGGTACATCGCGTTCGCCCCGGCGCAGGGTCACGGTCAGGTTGCGTATGTCCAGCGTCAGGCTCACGGCAG
>JAKBCX010000012.1 GCA_021807465.1 Pseudomonadota bacterium
TCTGGCTAACCCGCTTAAAATGAAAGGCTTTTGGCGCTGTTTTCAGAAAAAATTTACCATTCGAACGGATTTTTGCATGCCTCCCGCGCATTTCTGGCGCTTACGGATGCACATGCAGCAGCGCCGGGCCGTATGGTACGGCCCGGCGCTGCTGCATAGTTATAAACGGTAAACTTAGCCTGTTAGGCGGTGCAATACGCCTTCATGCAGCTTCCGCTGCTCGTCGCTAACATATAGGGCGGCGAGGTCTTTGGATGAGAAGCTGGTGCCCGCGGGCATTTCCGCGACCGCCATGCGCTCCAGCGCGGTAACAACGCAATCGGCAATCTGTTTGGCGAAATCTTGGCGCTGAGCCTGAAGAAAAGCGAGATCATCCAGGGCGCGCCGGATTTCCGCGATTTCGGTTATGGCCTCGCTGCGTTCCCGGTCCAGCACTGGGTTGGCGTGGCTGGCATGGGCCGAGGCGTCACTCAACAGGCCGGATAGCCAGGAGAGCAGGGCCGAGGTACGCCAGAGCAGGTCGAACGCGGCGGTCGCGTCCATGCGTTCGCGCAGCGCGGCCACTTGTTCCGCCAAAATGGCGCACACAATCCGTTCATTGGCTTCTGCCGTTTCAACCATGATGGCTGGTCCTCAACGCGTGGGGCAGAGTTGCTTGACGACGGAGAGAAGCTGGTTTGGTTCCGCGGGTTTGGTCAGCCAGCCAGAGGCGCCCGCGGCGCGCGCTTCGTCGCGCTTGCGCCCGCCTGATTCGGTGGTGAGCACAATGATGGGGGTAAAACGCGCCGAGGCGATTTTGCGCGCTTCCTTGATGAAGCCGATGCCATCAAGCTCGGGCATGTTGAGGTCGGTAAGAATGACGGAAGGTTTGACGCCGTCATTTAGCTTGGTAATGCCTTCGCGGCCATTCATGCCGGTTTCGACGTCATAGCCGGCGCCCTTGAGGATATGCGACAGGCTCATCACCATTGTGGCAGAGTCGTCGAGGACAAGTATTGTGGGCATCGATAAAGGGCTCCATTCGGCTGTTTTTCGCACGGGATGACTCATCGTGCCCGGAAAGTGTTGAAACGCGGTTAAAGCGCCACTTCTGAAGATGCGGGGTGAAAATCAGCCGCTCTATCCTTTCATATAGTCTGGCCGCGGGGCAAAATTGGCCAAAGGCTTTTTTGGTTAATAAAGCAGATCGGCTGTTGCGATTTTAAGAATCCATTAGCTCGTACCCTCTATCTCTTGTCCTCGCACGGCACTGGCACAGGCGTGAGGTTAGAGTTCCGTTAAGGAGTGATGGCTAAATGGATAAGGGTTGCGTTAGGAAGACGAAGGGAGATCGCAATATGCCTCGCGGCATCCGGTGTGGCATATATAGGGGCGTAGATCGCGATGCAGCGGGCCAGGCTGGGTGGCGGGGTGCGCCGTGCTAGCCGCTGCGATAAGCCCGGTTCTTTCCGCCGCCGCCGGGCAGGTGGCGGCTCTTTCTCCGGCCAGCCTGGCGGGCCATGCGGCATCGCCTCAGCCGGGCTTCTTCGAAGCATTGAATCGTGAACTGAAAAATGTGAGCGCGGCACAGGAGCAGGCGAGCGTGACCGAGGCTGGCTTTGCCGCCGGCGTGCCGGGCGATACGCTGGCAAAAGCCTTGGTTGCCAGCGACCGCGCGGCAGTGGCGTGGAATGCCACCGTAGCGGTGCGTAACGAGCTGGTCGCCGCCTATCAATCTGTCATGAACATGCAGTTTTAACCATGGCTGAATGGCGTCAATACATAAGCCGGCTGATGCAGAATCTGGCCGCGTTGCCGAAAATTTTCTGGATTGCCGGCGGTGTAATCGCGGCATCCCTTGCTGTGGCCATGTGGGTTGAACTCTCTGGCCCGCCTTATGCCGTGCTGGAGGAAGGACTGTCGCCGCAGGATGGCGGCAAGGTGATCGCGCAACTACAAAAGCTGGGCATTCCTTATCAGCTTCAGGCGGCGGGCAACATTATTCTGGTGCCGGCACCGCAACTGGCGCAGGCGCGGCTACAGCTTGGGCAGGCACAGGTGCCAGGCTATGACGTGAAAACAGCGTGGTCCCAGCTTGAAACCGCGCCTATGACGGCATCTGACTTGGCGCAATCCACAATGGCGCAGCAGGCACTGCAATTATCGCTGCAGCAATCCATTCAGCGCATGAACGGCATACGTAGCGCGCAGGTTTTTCTGGCTTTACCGCAGCAAACACCATTTCTCGCGGACCAGCCCAAGCCAGCCGCCTCGGTGGTTATCGAGGCGGATGCCGCGGCGGCGCAGGTGCAAGGCCAGGCCATTGCCAATCTCATTGCGGGCGCCGTACCCGGCCTGGCCGCTAATGATGTAACAGTGGAGACCACGGATGGCGTCACCGTGTTTCCGGCGAGTAGCGCGCAGGATAGTGGCACGCAACTACAGACCGTGGCGCAGGTAGAGACAATGGCCGAGGCGCGCGTGGCTGCCTTACTTATTCCCATGGTTGGCGCGGGGCATTTCCGTACCGATGTATCGGCGAATCTCGATTTCACGCAGGAGCATATTCACGAGATCACCTACGGTCCAGGCCATGTGATTTCACATCAAACGATGGCGCAGTCCATGAATATGGATGGCGGAGATCAGGCGATCGGTATTCCCGGCGCGCTGTCTAACGAGCCGCCGCAGGCCACGGCCGCGGTGCCGGCTTCGGCTAGCCAGAACAGCCAGAACGGCAAGGGGGCGAAGGCTGCCAGTGGCAAGAGCAACAGCCCGGCGCAGCCGCGGCAGAGCAGCTCGAATACCGACCAGACCTACGAAGTTGATGAGAGTGACGCGGATATTATCGATCCGGCATGGTCTGTGAAATCGATGGCCATTTCGGTAGTGCTTGATAAGGCGGCACTGAAAAATCCGGTTACGGTGGCCCAGGTGCAATCTGCGGTGGCCAGCGCGTTTGCCTACCCGGATGTTAAAGTGAATGTCCTGGCCGTGCCGTTCCAGAAGCAGGTTGGCCAGGGCAAGGCAGCATCTTTTGTGGCGGCGGTGCCCCCCGTGGCGCAGGCCTTGTTGGAAATGATGGCGGCGGCGGCGTTGCTGTTTGGCTTCGCGATACCGGCCGGCAAGCGCCTCGCCGCGCTTAATGTTCAAGCCTTTCTGCCGCCCGTGCCAAGGCCGGTGCCGCTGGTGCTGCCACCGCGCGATTTCTCTGATCTGCGCGACAAGGCGGCTGAGAATATCCCAGGTGTAGCAAGGCTTTTGCAGAACTGGGCGGAGGATAATGAGTAGCCGCTGAGGACCGGGGCCGGAGTGAGGGAGGCAGCATTATGATGACGGGTGCAAGAACGTGAGCGAGACGCAGAAGCAACTTCCCGGCCCCGGACTAACTGGGCCAGAGCGCGCGGCGATGGTGCTGCGTGAGCTGGGCGAGACCACCGCCGCGGCTGTGTTGCGTGAAATGGATGATAATACGGTCAACCGGATCTCCGTGGCCATGACGACGCTGAAGGCTGTACCGCAGGATGTTCGCGAGGATGTCATGCTGAATTTCGCCAGCGAACTGGGAATTACAGGCGTGGGCGGCGATGGTATGAAATTTCTCAGCCGCGTGCTTGTAAATGCGCTGGGTGAAACGCAGGCGCGTGAGATATTGGAGCGGCTCAACCGCGCGGAGCGGCGTTCGGCGTTTCATTTGCCCCAGAACGCGGATGCGCGTGGCTTGGCAATGCAGATGGCGCATGAGAGGCCACAGACCATTGCCCTGTTGCTGGCGCATATCCCACACGAGATGGGCGCTAATCTGCTCACGTTTTTGCCTGAGGATTTGGCGGCGGAAGCTCTTTACCGCTTTTCAACACTCGATGTGGTTTCGCCCAACATGGTGACCGAATTGCGTGACATGCTGGAGGAGTTGATGAGCGCTTCAGGTTCGGTCGGCAGGCGCGTAACCAATCTTGGCGGCGCCAAACAGACCGCGGATATATTGAACCACTTCCCAAGCGCGATGTCCGATATGGTACTGTCAGCCATCGATACGCGTGACGCCAAGACGGCGGAAAAAATTCGCGAGAACCTTTTTACCTTCATCGACCTCGGAAAGCTTACAGACCGCTCGATGCAGATTTTGCTGCGCGAAGTGCCCAGCGACAAGCTGGCACCCGCGCTGCGGCTGGTGGACGAGGCATTGCGGGATCGCTTCTTTCAGAATCTCTCGGCACGCCAAGTGGAGGTTCTCAAGGAGGAGTTGCGTTCTGGCCCGCCCATCCGCCGTGCGGACGCGCTGGCAGCGCAGACCGAAGTCGTCGAAGTGGCACTGCGCCTGGCGGGCGAGGGGCGCATCACCGTCAGCGCCACAGAGGAGATGGTGTGATGCAGGCAGGTAATGTTTCTACTGCGCAGAATCCGGAAACACCGATTTCGCAGGCGGCTGCATTGGCGCCGGATGCGGCGGCAAGCTGGCAAGCGGCGATGAATGCCGCGCAGAGTGTGGATGCGCCCGGCCAGCCAGCGCAAATCCCGTCTGAACCAGCACAATCTTCCTCGCCGGATGCCCAGCAAAGCGCCGCCGCGGCGCCAGTGGCGCAGAGCGGGCAGGATAAGCCATCCACCGCCAAGCCGGCGCCAGGCGGCACACTTCAGGATGGCGCTGCGGCAATGGCAAAGCGCGCGCAGCAGCGCCATAGCATCATTGCGCCCGCGGCCGGTGTGCAGGTGGAAAAGCCGCGGGCCAATCCGCAGGACAAGGCGCGGCATGATAGCCCGGCTGCCATAAGCGCCCTGGTCGTACTGCAGCAGACTCAGCTAGCGCATATAGCCCCAGCGCATATAGCCAAGGTGGCGGCACAGGCAGGCGGCAAGCCTGTGCCGGAAGTGGCGAAGCCTGCCACGCCAGAAGCGGCGCCTGCGGCTGTAATCGCGACGCCTGTTGGCGGCGGCCATGGATCTGCCCCAGCGGAGCATGCCAGAGATACGCCAAGCCAACAGGATACAAGCCACTCCTCCGGCCAGACTCAGCCCAGCCTGGCAGATTTATCACAGGCCGCCAGTGCCGCGCCGGTGGTTGCCGCAATGCCAGTGCCCGCAGTGGCGCAGCCGCGCGCCCAGAATGCCGCGCCCGCGACTACAACGGATACCGTGGCGCGCGCGCCAGTTACAGCCAGCGTGACTACGGGCAGCCTTCAACTGAAGGTGATGCAAGAGGCAGTCTCGCCCGTTCAGCCCGTTAAAACAGGGGGAGATAGCGGTAAGGCAGCCAGCATCAGCCCTCCCAGCGGTTTCGCCGTGCCTGTGGCGCATTTTGGGGTTGACCCCCAAAATATAGCCGCCAGCAATGCCCCCGCCGAGGCGGCGGGCAGAAATGCGCAGCTTCCTGCTGCAATTAATGCCAGCGCCGCGGGGCTGGCCGCAACAGTTACGGTTATGCACCAATCTGGCCAGGCGGGTGCGACGTTCCGGTTGGATCCGCCAGGGCTGGGTTCGCTCGCGGTGCATGTCGCGCTGGGGCGGCAAGGGCAGGTGAATGTGCTGTTCGTGCCCTCCAGCCAGGCAGCTGGTACGGCGCTGCAAAGCGGCTTGCCAGGCCTGGGCCAGGCTTTGGCGCAATCCGGCCTTACGCTTGGCCAGGCGCAGGTGGGCGGGCAATTCAACCAGAATGCCGGGCAGGGCGGGCAGCAGCAAAACCCTCGTGGCGGTGCGCCTGCCACATTCGCGGCGGTGGAACCTGCCGCTCCCACGGCACAAAACGGTGTAAGCGCCTATGCTTGAAGATATTATCGAAGCGGAGCCGATCGATCTGCTGGATTCCATGCGGGTGCCGCAACTGCGCTCGATGCTCATGGAACATCTCTCAGACCGTTTCATGCGGCAGATCGCGTTTAATCTGTTTCAGCGCATGCGGCATTCGGTGCAGCTTCTTTCGTGCATCAACAATGTTATTTCGCATGAAGCCGCGATGTCCGCCCTGCCAGAAGTAATGCTGGCCGGCATTTCGGAACTGGCGCCACTGCGCGGGCGCATGCTGCTGGCGATTGATGGCGATTTGATCGGCGCGATGGTGGATGCAATGTGCGGCGCCACCGCGTCGCACCCGTTTGAGCGTTACGAACTTTCCGCGCTGGAGACGCGCGTTGGCAAACAGATGATCGACCTCGCCTTGGAGACGATCATGGAAACGCTAAGCCCGCTGGTGCCGCTTAACCTGAAGCCCATAGCGTATGAGAACGCCACCGGAATGCTGGCCATTGCCGATGGCCAGGATTGGATGATTGCCGTCACCGGCATTTTCGAAACCACGCTTGGCTCGGGCACCATAAAATTGATTGCCCCTTATGCCGGGTTTGAGCCGCTGGAGGTGAAGGTGGCCACCCAATCTGGCCTGTTGGGCGGGCGAGGGCCAGATGCGGGGTGGACCAGCGCGATTGAGAGCTTGACCGATACGACGCCGGTGGAAATACGTTTCGAACTGGCGCGGGCGGTAGTGCCGCTTGCTTTGTTCGATATGTTGCAGCCAGGCGACATCTTGCCCTTCACGCTAGAGCCTGAAGCAATTGCAGTATCCGGCGACGTTGACTTGTTTCTTGCTGATTACGGCCAGGCGGACGGATATGTCTGTTGCCGTGTGAAAACGGTTCCGGAAGGAGATATGGATATGATGGAACAGAAAGAACGCAGCGCCACGGAGCGCTTGGTGGAGCCGGAACGGGTTGAGCTGGAGCGCATACAGGCGCAGCCGCGCGGTGCTGCCGCCATAAGCGCGCGCAATGTGCTGGACCGCGTGCAGGTGGCGCTGACCGTGGAGCTAGGCCGCACGCAAATTGCGGTGAAGGATTTACGCGCATTGCGCCACGGGCAGATTATATCGCTCGACCAGATGGTAGGCGAGCCGTTAGCGATTTTCGCCAATGGGCAGAGGTTGGCCTTTGGCGAAGTGGTTGCCGTGGCGAATGACCGTTACGGCGTGCGCGTAACGGGGCTGGCTGAGGAAACCGAGGCGGAGAGCGGAGGCGTGGGATGAGCCATGGCAGCCTCTCCGCAGGGGCTTGGCTTGCCTTTGCGCAGCTTGCCGGGCCGGTGCTGCTGGCCATGCTGATAATTGGCCTGGGCACAGGTGTATTGCAAACTGCCACGCAAATTCGTGAAGCATCCGTTCCATTTGTGCTCAAGCTGGGTGGCATTGCCATGCTTACCATCGCCGCCGGGCATTTCATGGTTGGCGGGGTAGAGCGCTACGCGGCCAATCTATTCAACGCCATACCGGTGCTTGTGCATGGCTGACGCAATTGCCTTGCCGCGCGCGGGCGGCTTCTCTCTTACCCAGCTTTCGGGGCCTTTTGTTGTATTGCTGGTATTGGTCATGCTGGTGGTACCGCTGCCGCCCGCAGCCATTTCATTTCTGTTCGCGTTGAATATCTCGGCTGGCCTCGTCATTCTGGGCGCCTCGCTCTACATTCCCTCGCCGGCGGAATTTTCTTCCTTTCCATCGGTTTTGCTTGCAACAACCCTTATGCGCCTGGCGCTTAACGTGGCCACCGCGCGTGCCATTTTGCTGTATGGCTATAGCGGACCCGGCGCGGCGGGGCACGTTATCGAATCCTTCGGCCAGTTCGCGGTGGGCGGCAATTACGTCGTTGGCGGCATCATATTTCTTATCCTTATCATCATCAATTTTGTGGTGGTGACAAAGGGTGCCAGCCGTGTCGCGGAAGTGTCTGCGCGCTTCATGCTCGACTCCTTGCCTGGGCGCCAAATGGCGATCGATGCCGAGATCAACGCCGGCATACTCTCGCCCCAGGCGGCGGAGCGGCGGCGCGAGATGTTGCGGCGCGAGGCGGATTTTTTCGGAGCGATGGACGGCGCCAGCAAGTTTGTGCGCGGCGACGTGGTGGCGGCGATGATTATCCTCGCCGTAAACATGATAGGCGGGCTTATCATCGGCACGCTGCAATATGGGCTGCCTCTAGCCGATGCGGCGCGCACTTACACGCTGCTCACGGTGGGCGATGGCTTGGCGGCGCAGATTCCCTCGCTCACCATTTCCGTCGCGGCGGGATTGGTGGTTACGCGTGTTGCCACGGGTGAGGATATTGGCCAGCAGATCAAATCACAGCTTGCCCAATATCCGCAGGCTCTGGCCATTGCCGCTGCTATCACAGCCGCTATCGGGCTGGTGCCGCAAATGGCGCATATTCCCTTCCTGCTGCTGGCTGCCGCGCTTGGCACGGCAAGCTGGCGCCTTGTGCGCGCCGCGCGGCAAGAGGCCTTGCCCGATGCTACGAAGGCGCAGCCAGCGCCGGGCAATGAGGTGAAGGCGGACTCGCTTGGCGATGTTACGGGCGTCGATCCCTTGGGCATGAGTATCGGATTTGGACTTGCACCTTTGGTAGGGCAGGGCGAAGGCAAGCTGCTCAACCGCCTTACCGCCGTGCGGCAACGTTACGGGCGTGCGATGGGGTTTTTAGTGCCCGCCGTGCATGTGCGCGATTCGTCAGACCTGCCCGCGCATGGCTACCGCTTCACGTTGCGTGGCGCGCCCATTGGCGGTGGCGAGGCTTGGCCCGGCCAATGGCTGGCGCTGGAAGGGCCGATGGTGATGGAGAGGCTGAGCGTCGGCCGGCCGGTGAAAGACCCCGCGTTTGGCCAGGCGGCGGTTTGGATTCCGCAAGGTGCCATCCCGGCGGCGGAAGAGCTTGGCTATACGGTGGTGGACGCTCCCTCGGCAATCGCCACGCATTTTGCGGAAACGCTGAAGCGTTACGGTGCCGATTTGCTCGGGCGTCCGCAAGTGGAGGGGTTGCTCACGCGCCTGGCTGAAACCACGCCGCGCCTGGCTGAAGATTTGCGGTCCAATCTGTCTGTGGGCGTTGTACGCCAGGTGTTGCAAGGGCTGCTGGCGGAGGAAGTGCCGATCCGCGACTTTGAGCGTATTGCCGAGGCTTTGGTGGAGGCTGCCGATGGTGGGGTTAAGGATGCGGAGCGTTTGCTCGCCGTGGTGCGGCTGCGGTTGGGCCGTTTTATCGTCAGCCAGATTATGGGCAGCGATCCATCCTTTCGCGTTGCTGTTCTGCCGCCGAAACTGGAAGAGCTTATTTCCAAATCTTTGCGTACAGCGAAGGAGAATGCAATCGGTGCAGAGGTGGAGGCGGAAGCCGCGCAACATCTGCGTGAAGTAGCCGGCGCGGCGGCGCGTGCTATGCGTTCACGCGGCATAAAGCCCGTGCTGATTGTGCCGGCCACCCTGCGCCGCGCCGTGGCACGGGTCGCCGCTGGGGTTCTTCCGGTGGTGGCGCTAGAGGAAATACCCGACAGCGTGGCATTGCAAGTGGTGCATAACACAGAGCCAGGCGCTGCCAATGGCTGACATCGCCATCACCGATGACCGTACCCTAACCGCTCTCTATGGCGGCTGGATCAAGCGCATGGCGCTGCTGCTGCGGTCACGCATGCCTTGGGCGGAGCTGGATGAATTGCTGCAATGGGGCGCCATTGGCATGATGGAGGCAATGCAGCGCTTTGACGCCAGCCATGGCGTTACCTTCCAGGCCTTCGCGGCGCGGCGCATCCGCGGCGCGATGATCGATGGGTTGCGCCGTGAAGGTTCGCGCCGCCGGGGTGAGACCATGTTTGACGCCGATGACGTGGAACATGCGGCGCTGGAAAACGGAACGGCGCCGCAAGACCCGCTTAGCCTGCTGACGAGCGCGAATAACCGAGACCTGCTGATTGCCGCGCTGAAGACCTTGCCCAAGCTGGAATACCAGATTCTTGCCATGCATTTTTATGACGAACTGAACAACCGGGAAATCGCGGCGATTCTCGATATGTCTGAAGGCTATGCCTCACGCCTGCGCAAACGCGCGCTAGAGAGCCTCGCCATCACCATCAACGCTGCTCACAAGGGAAATATGGTATTATGACCAGCCTGCTTGGCGTCTTGTTCGGGGTTCTCAGTATTATCTGTGGCGCGTTCTTTGACCATGTGCCGCTTTCTTCGCTCCTGAATCTTACAGCCTTTGTCATTGTGCTATGCGGCTCCTTTGCTGCGGGGATGGTGCATTTTGGAGCCGGGTCTCTCGTCAACGGGCTTAAATCGGTGGTATGGCTCGTCAAGCCACCCAGGACAGACCTGCATAAATTCATTAACCAAGTGGCGGAATGGTCCACGCTGGCGCGCAGCCAGGGCACGCTGGCGCTGGAGAATGTGCTCCCCGAGGTTGAGGATCCATTTCAGCGCCAGGGCCTGCAAATGATCGTCGATAATACCTCGCCGGAAGATTTCGGAGCCATTCTTGGCGTGATGGAGGATAAAATCGGCCGCACACAGAGTATGGCGGGTGAGGTGTGGGAGGCGTTGGGCGGCTATTCTCCGACGATCGGCGTTATGGGTGCCGTGATGGGGTTGATCCATGTGATGATGCGGCTCGACCATCCATCGGAGTTGGGGGAGGGCATTGCCACTGCCTTTATCGCCACTGTCTATGGTGTGGGCTTTGCCAATCTTATTGCATTGCCGATGGGGGCGAAGCTCAAACAACTGGCCAAGGAATTGGAGCGCGAGCGCCACGTCGTCATCCAGGGCTTTATGCTGCTGGCAGAGGGTAAGCCGGGCATCGTCATCAGGCAAAATCTCCAAAGTTTTCTGGAAGACAAGAAGCAGAAAGCCAAGGATGGAGGCGATGAAGCGCTGGATGCCGCCACGCAGCCGGCTGAATGAGAAGGAACCAAGCTATGCCATCACATCCTGGTTTTCCCGGGCGCAAGAAGCACCATGAAAAACACCCTAACCATGAGCGCTGGATTATTTCCTATGCTGACCTTTTAACCTTGCTTCTTGCTACATTCGTTGTTCTTTACGCCTCGTCCACTCGCAACAAGCATAAGGAAGACGCGATCGCCATGTCTTTCATTCAGGCCTTCCACGGCACACCGCCTGCTATTCTCACGGCCAAGCCAACAGGGTCTCAAGGCGTGTTGCAGCACCAACCTTCGCCCATCCCCAAGCCGGTAGAGGCGCCTGGCTCCAAATTACCGCACGATGTGGCGCAGCAAGTGGCACAATCGATGAAGGCGTTGCAGGAATTGCAGCTCAGGCTAGGGCAGCTTTTCCAGCCGCTTATAGATAAGCACGAAGTTACCATTACCAACGCGCCGCTAACGCTTACAATTCAGCTCGATGCTTCTGTGCTGTTTCCATCAGGCGAAGCCGCGCTGAAGCCCGAGGCCGTGGTGCTGTTCAAGCAAGTAGCGGAAGGACTTCTGAAACTGCCGCCGGATTTCAAAATCGTAGTGCAGGGCTATACCGATAATCAACCCATTAACACGCCGCAATTCCCTTCCAACTGGTCACTTTCTGCCGAACGTTCTGTTTCTGTTATACAATTATTGGCCGCGTCGGGCGTGCCGGGCGGGCAGATGGCGGCGGAAGGATTTGGCGAATTCGCCCCTGTGGCCAGCAATGCCACCGATGCCGGGCGCGCGCAAAACCGGCGCGTGCTGGTCGTGGTGCATGCGCCCGCGCCGGGCGAAGTCAGTGATGTGCTGCCGCCCTCCTTGCCGGTTGCACAACCGGCGGCAACGGCGGAGCATTAGGAGCGTGATATGGCAAAATCTGGAAAACCTCGTCAAATTCTCAACCCTTTCATGCTTACACTGGCGGTCGCGGCAGGTTGGGCGGCGCTGCACGAGCCGCAGATTTTTACCATAGCCAGCGCCGGGGTATGGGTTTGCGGCGCCATCACCATGGGGCTTCTCGCCCGCGCGGCGCTGGCGTTGTTTGCCCCGCTGCTGAATGTTCTTGGCGTGCTCTTCTCCCGTGCCTTGAAGGGCATGCGCTACGATGGTGTTGAGCCGTGAGCTTCGTCACCCTCTCCCGCACCAAGGCTTTCGTGCAGAGTGTATTGTCGCAAGACGCTGCGGAAATTGCCGCGCAGGAGGCCGAGATTTCAAGGCGCGCCCGCCAGGAGGTGGCCAAATTGCGCGAGGCGGCGGAAGCCGAAGCGCACGCGGCGGGCGTGGCCGCGGCGGAGGCCGCCATGGCGCCGCGCATTGCCGCGCTGGAAGCATCCATCGCCGTGTTGCAAGAGGCTTGCGCGCAGCTTGCCGCGCCACTGGCGGGCAAGGAGCGCGATTTGGCCGCGCTGGCGGTGGAGTTGGCCTATGTGCTCGCCAGCCATATTTGCCTGGGCGCGGAGGGCGGCACGGAAGCCGCGCTGCACGGGCTGGTGGGCAAGCTGCTGGATGAGGCGGCGGCTGAGCGCGGGGCGCACCAGCTTGTGCGGCTGCGCCTCAACCCGGCCGCGCTGTTGCAGCTAAAAGGCCGCATTGCGCCGGATGCCGCCGAACTCGTCGCGGATGAAAAAATCGCGCCAGGAGGCGCAATGGTAGAAATTGTTACGAAAGAAGGTGACCCGGTGGACAAGGTGGAGTGGGACGCCACGCTTCACGGGCGCCTTACCGCCATGCGTGTGGCCTTGGGCTTGCCCGGCGAGGAAGCGGCGCCGTGATTTCCGCCCAGCATATACGCAGCCTGGCGCAAGAGCGCATGCAGGCGGCGCTGGCCACAGACCCGGTGCGGCGCTATGGGCGCATCGTGCGCTCTAATGGCGAGGTGCTGCATGCCTCGGGCATACGCGCGCCGGTGGGGGCGCGCTGCCTTGTCGAAATGGAAAATGCCCAACCCCTGCCTGCGGAAGTGGTGGGTTTCGAGGCTGGCACGCTGCTGGTGATGCCCGAGCAGGGCACGCGCGGCGTGATGCGCGGCGCGCGCGTGCATGTGGAAAGCAGCGGGGCGGCGCCGCTTATGGGCACGGCCCTGCTCGGCCGCGTGCTGGATGCGCGCGGCCAGCCGCTCGACGCTTTGCCGCCGCCCGCCGTGTCTCACCCCTGGCCGCTGCTTGGCGTCGCCATTAACCCCATGGCGCGCCAGCGCATCGCGCAACCCTTCGATTGCGGCATACGTGCCATCAACGCGCTGGCGACACTCGGGCGCGGCATGCGCGTGGGGCTGTTCGCAGGCTCCGGCGTGGGCAAGACCACGCTGCTTGGCATGATGGTGCGCCACGCGCGGGCCGATGTGGTGGTGGTGGGCATGATCGGCGAGCGCGGGCGCGAGATCCGCGAATTCATCGAAGACCATATCGGCCCCGCCCGCCCGCGCACCGTGGTCATTGCCTCTCCGGCCGATGACACCGCGCTGGGCCGCGTGCATGGCGCCTACCGCGCGGCCGCGGCGGCGGAGTTCTTCCGTGCCCAAGGCCAGCATGTGCTGCTGGTGGTGGATAGTCTCACACGCCTGGCCATGGGCTTGCGTGAAATCGGGCTGGCCGCGGGCGAGCCGCCCGCCACCAAGGGTTACCCGCCTTCCGTGTTCGGCGCGCTGGCCGCCTATGTGGAGCGCGCGGGCAATGGCGGCGCGGGGCAGGGTTCCATCACCGCCATCTACACCGTGCTGGTGGAGGGCGATGACCATGTGGCCGACCCGGTGGCGGATACGGCGCGCTCGGTGCTCGACGGGCATAT
>JAKBCX010000313.1 GCA_021807465.1 Pseudomonadota bacterium
GCTGCCAGCGTATCGAGCGGGGTTATGCCTGTGTGCGCCACACTTTCCGCTTGGACGCAATGGCGATGATAGTCAAGAAAGCGAAGAAGATGACGGCACGGAAGCCGATTTGGTGCCGTGCGTCGAGATTCGGGTCCGCCGCCCAAGCCAGGAATTCGGCTACATCCGCCGCTTCCTGCGCCTTGGTGGGCTGCACGCCATCCTTATAGGTGACAGCGCCATCGTGCAGCACGTCGGGCATGGCCGTCTGCCCGCCGGGGAAGGCGGCGTTGTAGCTATGGCCGGGCAGCAGCGTGACACCAGCCGGCGCGGGGCCAAAGCTGGTGAGGTAGTTATAAATATAATTCGGCCCGTCAGGGCGCTGCGCGGCGATGGAAGAGAGATCGGGCGGGATGGCGCCACCCATGTTGAGCGGCGCAGCACCCTTAATGGGCGAATTGAGCGTGCCCCCCGCGGCCAATGCCTCGCCGGCGGCCTGGGCGGGTGTCAGACCCAGGGCTTCCAGGTCGCGGTAATGCACCTGGCCCAGCGAATGGCACCCGGCACAGACGCTTTTATACACCTCGTACCCACGCTGGGCAGCGGCTTTGTCGATAGTGCCGAGCGGCCCCTGGCTTTGGAAATGCAGGGGCGAGAGTGTGTCCTCGGCATGGGCATTGGCGGTGCCAAGAATGGTGAGGATGGCGGTGAGAGCAAAAACGCGGCGCATTATTTGGCCTCCATCGCCGTCACCACCGGGGTGAGGACTAGAAAATGGAAGAAGAACCAGGCGGTGAACAAAACGGCCAGGACGGGCGAGAATGGAAGCACACCAGCAGCCGCCAGGCCCAGCCCCAGAACATCGAGCGCCAGCACCCAGGTGAAAAAGCAATAAACCTTGCCCTTGGTGCCGTCAGGCCCCGAGCGGTCCAACCAGGGCAGCGCGTAGAGCAGCGCCACCGCCACAATGGCGGCGGCCACGGCCAGCTTGGCGGTGGGAAACACGCCAAGCAGCCCAGCGGCGGGGGCCAGATACCAGGGTACGCCAGCACCCAGCGGCAGAGCCAGCCCGCCCGCCGGGATGTGGTTGGCCGCAACCTCGCTAACACCCGGCGCGTAGAAGCCGAGCAGCACGAAGATGAAGGCCAGCACCGCCAGCGCCGCGAAATATTGCGCCAGATAGTAAGGGTAGAAGGCAACCGCCTTGGCGGGATTCACCGGGGAATCGGCCTTGCGGCTGGCAAAGTATGCCCACACCACCAGCAGCAGCGAAATGCCGAGCAAGGCGTGGAACACTTCCAGCCGCGCCAGCGTGCCTTGGCCCGCCGGGCCGCCCAGGAACCACAAGCCCACAGCCCCCGGCAGCCCGCCCAGCGAGAGTGCGGCATTGGCGGCATTCACCAGCGATAAATACCCCGCCGCGCCGCCAGTGAGCACATAGCCCAGCCAGCCAGTGAGCAGCAGCACCAGCAGCATCTTCACGCTCATCAGCCAGGAAAACTCAGCCGGGGCGCGGTAGGCGCGGGTGAGGATGGAGCGGAACAGGTGCAGATAGGCCAGGGCGAAGATGAGTGTGGTGCCCGTGGCATGATAGGTACGGATGAGCCAGCCCTGGTTTACGCCGCGGTTGATGAACTGCACGGACTCAAAAGCGTGCCAGGGGTTGTAGAAAACGGCCAGGACGATGCCCGAGAGGGTGAGAAACGCGGCGAGCACGGCAATGAGGAACGGAAACGCCGCGAAATAGGAGCCACCAGGCGCCATGGTTCTGGCATTGAGGCAGGCGCAAAGCCCGGAAAGGCATGGCAGGCGCGAAGCGGCCCAGGATTGATTGGTCTGTGCGGTCATGTAGTGCCCCCTCAGCCCAGCCGGATTTGCGACGGATTGATGAATGTGTAGCGCGGAATGGCGAGATTCCTCTTGGCCGGGCCTTTGCGCACGCGGCCCAGCGGGTCGTACTGACTGCCATCGCAGGGGCAGACCCAGCCATTATAATCGCCGCGCGGCTCGCTGGGGGAATCGCCCTCCAGCGCGCAGGGCGTGGCGGTGTTCAGTCCCACCACCACCACGAAGGACGGGTAGCCCGCATTTACGCGGCTGGCGAAATCGGCCGGGTCGGGCAAGGTGGATGGCACCACCAGTTCGTCCTGATTGGCGGCTGTATCGGCGGCCGAGAGCCGGCGAATGGTGATCGGCAGTCCGCCCCATTGCACCGTTTTGGCGGTGTTTTCCGCAATATCGGACACGTTGACGATGAGTTGCCCCGTGCCCTCGGCGGCCCGGTCCGGGTTCAGCGCGTCGATCACGGGCCATAGAATGGCACCTGCCGCCACAGCGCCGGTGGCTGCCGCCAGAATGGTCAGGAAATCGCGCCGGGATTCTCCTGGCGCATGTGATGCTGTTGGTTCAGCCATTTCGTCTCCCCCGGAGCTAAACTCCCGGATACAGCCATGACGGCAATGGAAGAAAATTTCAAGAGTGGATGGAATGGCATGTTTTGCGTATGGAGCGCGTATGAGCTTCTCCGCCCCGCACCATGCCCTTAAAGCCGAGGTTGCAGACTGGTTTACCCGGCTGCGCGACCGTATCTGCACTGGATTCGAGGCGATAGAAGACTTGGCCGGGCCGAATCCCGGCCGGTTTGAGCGCACGAGCTGGGACAGGCCCGGCGGCGGAGGCGGCACCCGCGCGATTATTCGCGGCCAGGTGTTCGAGAAGGCAGGGGTGAATATTTCCGTTGTCGAGGGGCAGTTCTCGCCTGAATTCGCGGCGCGCATGCCGGGCACGGAGGCAGGGGCGGATTTCTGGGCGGCTGGAATCTCGCTTGTGGCGCACCCGCGCAGCCCCAAACTGCCGGCGGTGCACATGAATACGCGGATGCTGGTAACGGCCAAAGGCTGGTTTGGCGGCGGCGGAGACCTGACGCCCTTGCAGCCCGGCACGGCGGAGGCGGCGGAAGATGCGGCGCATTTTCATGCCGCCTACAAGGCCGCGTGCGACAAACACGACCCTGCTTATTACGAAAAATTCAAACAATGGTGCGATGAATATTTCTATCTGCCGCACAGAAACGAGCCGCGCGGGGCGGGTGGCATATTTTACGACTACCTCGACTCGGGCAATGCGGC
>JAKBCX010000314.1 GCA_021807465.1 Pseudomonadota bacterium
CGGCGGTTGAAAGCGCACCCGGTCAAGGGGCGCGGGTGATCCTGCATTTTCCACCCCTGGCGGCGTGAAAATGATAAAATTATCATCCAAATAGCGCCGTTCTGCCCGGCGGGCGCGCTTATCAAGGCTGGATGATACAACGCGTAAGGTACATGCCGCTCTGGCTCATTTTGGCCGCCTTGGCCGTCACCGCCCAGGCCCCGGCCGGGTGGGTGACGGTAAAGGCCACACAACAAGCCCCCATCCTCTCCGGCTTTGCCTCCGTGCAGCCCGCTACCGCCGTTGCCATAGCCGCCCTGCAACCCGGCATACTCACCAGCCTCTCTGTGGCGCCGGGCGAAACCGTGCAGCCCGGCCAGTCCATAGGGCAGCTCGGAGGCCCGCAAATCGCGGCGGCTCTGGCCACGGCGCAAGGGGCCAGCAACGCGGCCAATGCGGCCCTGGCGGCAGAGCGCGGCAAATTCGCGGATCATCTGTCCACCAAAGCGGCTGTAGCGCAGGCCGAGGCGGCGGCGGTTTCGGCACGGGCCAATCTGGCGGCACTACGCGCGGCCTCTAGCCTGCAAAGCCCGGTAGCCGGGCAAGTGCAAAGCCTCGCTGCCGGGCCTGGGGCTTCGCTCCAGCCGGGCCAGGCTGTGGCGGTGGTGCAGCCCGCTGCCGGGGCCTGGGTGAAGGCCGTTCTCTATGGCCCGCGGGCGTCCAAACTCTCCCCTGGCATGCCCGCGCGCTTCATCCCCGCCAATGGCACGCCCGTCATGCCCGTCACATTACGCGGCATTCAGGGCACGCGGCCCGATGGCGGGGTAGAGCTTGCTTTCTCGGGCGCAGGCTTGCAACCGGGCGAAGCCGGCACACTCAGCCTCGCTCTACCGCCCCGCCTTGTGCTGCTGGTACCCAGCGCCGCGCTGGTGCTGGATGACGGGCGCTGGTGGGTTATGCTGCATGACGCCAAGGGTGCCCATGCCGTGCAGGTGGTGCCCGGCGCGGCCGAGGGCGCGCAAACCCCCATCCTCTCGGGCCTTGCCGCCGGAGATCAGGTGATCGTCCAGGATGCGGCGCTGCTCTACCATCGCGGTATCGCCGCCCAATACCAGCCGCCGGATTAACCCATGCCAGACGCCGTTCTCCGTCTGCTCGGCCGCCCGGCTCTATGGCTCCTGCTCTACGCCGCCTTGCTCGGCTACGGGCTGTTCGCCCTTATCAACATCCCGGAAGAGGTGCTGCCGGCCTTCAACTACCCCGAGGTGAGCGTCACGGTGCATCTGCCCGGCACCACCGCCACGGATATGGAGGCAATGGTGGCCACCCCGCTGGAGGGTGTGCTGCTCGGCTTGCCGGGGGTGTCCAATGTCCGCAGCACCATCAGCGACGGGCTGGTGGAGACCGATCTGCGCTTCGCCGCCACCACCAACGCCCAGGCGGATTTGCAGGCGGTGAATGGCGCCATCGAGCGTGCCCAAACCAGCCTGCCGCCCGGCGCGCAGCCTTTTACTGAGATTATGGGCAACGCCATCAACGAGGTGGCGGATTACGCGGTGCGTTTCACCCCAGGCACCTCGCAGGCGGCGGTGGCGCGGGCTGTGGCCATGCGGCTGGTGCCAGCACTGCGCGCCGTGCCGGGCGTGCAGCTTGTTACCACCGCTGGGCTGGGCGGCGAGGTGCTGTGGGTGCAGCCTAATCTTACCGCCATGGAACAGGCCGGGGTTTCCGTGCGGGCTTTGCAACAGGCGCTGGCCGGGCAGGCCATGCTGGTGCCGGGCGGCGCGCTCAGCCTCGGCCATACGGATGCACTCATCACCTTCGGCAATGCCCCCAATGCCGCCGCACTGGCGCACGTGCCGGTAATGGGGCCGCGCGGGCCGATTCCGCTGGGGGCGCTGGCACGTATTATCCACAGCACACAGCCAGTGCATCAGCGCGAGTTGCTGGATGGCGAGCCAGCCATCGCGCTGGTTGTTTTCAAACAGCAGGGTGCCTCAACCTTGCCCGTCACCCGCGCCTTGGCTTCAGCCATCAACGCCGTGCCGCTGCCATCCGGTGTGTCGGTGGTGCGTATTTACAGCCAAGGCCATTTGGTGGGCGCGGTAAGCAATGATCTTCGCCGCAATCTTTTTATCGGCGGGGTGCTGGCCATTGCCGGGCTGCTGGCGGTGCTGGGGGCTGGCAGCGGTGCCTGGCTGCTCGCGCTTTCCATCCCGGCCTCGCTTCTGCTGGGCATCGCCGGACTCTATGCCACCGGGCAGAGCCTCAATCTGCTCACCTTCGGCGCCATCATCGTAGCACTTGGGTTGGTGGCGGATGATTCCATCATCGTGCTGGAGAGCATTTTCCACCGCTGGGAGGCAGGCGACGAGACCTGGCCCGGCATCTGGCGGGGCTTACGGGAAATCATGGCGCCGGACATCATCGGCACGCTGACCACCGCGCTGGTGTTCGTGCCGCTGCTGTTCACCGGCGGGCTGGCGGGGCTGTTCTGCGTGCCTTTCGCGCTGGGCATGATCTTCTCGCTCGGCGCCTCGCTGCTGGTTTCGCTTACGCTTATCCCGCTGGGGCTGGGGCTGCTGCCGCGCCACGCCGTGCGTCCTCCGCGCGCGGCCAACGCGCTGCTCCTGCGGCTGATGGGCTGGAACCGGCGTTTGTTCCGCCTGGCCCGAGCTTACCCCAAACGCGCCGTGCTGGCCTGCGTGGCGCTCCTGCTGCTCAGCCTAGGGGCGATGAGCCTGGTTTCGGTAAATGTGCTGCCCTTGCCAAATGAGGGCGTGCTGCTGGAATCCTTTACCCTCGCCCCCGGCACGTCTCTGGCGGATACCGATGCGCTGATGCGCCGCCTTTCTGCCCGTTTGGCAAAGGACCCGGCGGTTGAGCATGTACTGGCACGTATCGGCTCGGCCGCCGGATCAACCTATACCGAGCCTGCCTATGCCGGAGAGATCACCATTTCCCTCAAACCCGGCACGGGCGGGGCCAGCTTGGATGCCGCCGCCGCCCGCGTGCAGGCGGAAACGCGATTCCCCTCGTTGCAAACCAGTATCGATACGCCGACCATAGAGCGGCTGGGCGAGAGCCTGAACGGCCTGCCGCAGCCTTTCGCGCTGGATT
>JAKBCX010000315.1 GCA_021807465.1 Pseudomonadota bacterium
ACATCGCTAATGAACCTCGCCACCCGCCAATGGGATGCTGAGCTCTGCCGCATTTTCGGCGTGCCCATGCAAGCCCTGCCGGAAATTCGTGAATCCGCCAGCAATTTTGGCACAATCAACGGCACTCCCATCCGCGCTTCGCTGGTGGACCAGCAGGCGGCGCTCTACGGCCATGGCTGCCGCGCGGCTGGTGATGCCAAAATCACCTTCGGCACCGGCGCCTTCGCCCTGGCCGTCACGGGCAGCCAGATCATCCGCGCCCCAGAACAAGGCTTGCTGCCCACAGTGGCCTGGTCGCGCAACGGCGCGGCGGCCTATGCGGTAGATGGCGGCGTGTACGATGCGGGTGCGGCAGTGGAATGGGGCCAACGCATCGGCTTGTTCAGCTCATTCGCGGAACTCGAGAATTTCGACGCCCCGCCCGCCATTTCCCGCAACCTCACCTTCATCCCCGCCCTCTCCGGCCTCGCCTGCCCGCATTGGGACCGCAGCGCCGCCGCCTTATTCATCGGCATGGATGCCGGCACCACCAAGCGCGACATGGCGCAAGCCCTGCTGGAAGGCATCGCCCTGCGCACAGCAGAAGTTGTGGCGGCAATGAGCGCGAAACTGCCGCTGCGCCCCCGCATCTCCATAGATGGCGGCCTCACCCGTAGCCCCTATTTCGTGCAATTCCTGGCGGATGTTCTGGAGCGCGACCTCATCCTACCCGAATTCGATGAGCTGACAGCCTTTGGCTGTGCGGCCATGGCGGCAGGCGGCGAGATAAAACGCCCCGGCGGCGAGCGCTTGGTACGCCCCAAAACGGGCAACACGGTGGAATGGCGCGCGCGTTTTTCCGGCGCCGTGCAAAGAGCCAAAGCCTGGCGCTAACAGCGCCTATTTCAACGCCAGCAGCTCCGCCAGCGGGTCCGGCATATTATTGATGTTGCCTTTGAAATAGGTGAGCAACAGCGCCTCGCTATGCACCTTTATCGAGCCATCCCACGCCGCCTGAATTTTGAACGGGCGGGGTATTCCAATGCGCTTCAGCTCCTCAAGCGAGATCTTGTGAATATCCGTATTCACCTTCACCCCTTCAGGCGGCTTCTCCTTAATCACCTCGTAACCGGAGCCATCAGGCGGCCAGCATTGCAGCACCTCGCTGGGCGGAAACTCCCCCAGCGCCTCTTCCAGCCATTTCCACTCCGCGCTAGTGAGAAACTCGGCCCGCTGGAACTCAATCGGAATATGGCTCTGCGAAAACGTATGCCGCACCTCTATCTGGTAAGCCTGCTTCTCCGCCCGCAGCACGCGCACCATATGCGGAATTTCCCGCATATTGGAGCGGTACGCCATGATGTTATACCGCAGTTTCGGGGCATCGGCGCGCTCCGCGAAGTAGCGCAGCAGCGCGGCCCAGTTCTCCATGAATATCTTATGCCGCGCGCCCTTACGCATGCGCTCATAAAGTTCCGGTTCAAAGCTCTCAAGCGAGATATTCACATGGCTCATGCCGCTTTCCGCGAGAAAAGCGAAATATTCATCCGGCATGCGCTTGGCCAGGTTGGTGGTGAAAAACAGCTTGCGCCGGTATTCGCCCGGCACACGGCCGATAAACTCCACAAGCTGCGGATGCAGCGTTGCCTCGTGCAGGCAGGAGAGCCAGAAATTCCCATCCCGCACATAAGGCAGCAGCTTGGCATAGGCATCGAACGTCGCCTCGGTCATAAACGCGGTGCGGTTCACATTCTCATAATCATAAACGCAAAACGGGCAGCGCAGATTGCAATTATTCACAATATCCAGCGCCACATGATGCACCGGTTCATACGCCGTCCGCATCTCCGGCGCCTGTTCCAGCACATCGCTGCTCCCGGCCACGCGCACAAACAGCGAGTCACGCTCCGCTTCGTTCAGTTCCTCGTCAAACACGCGGTAAAACGCATAATTGGCCCTATGGTCACCAAGCGCCACCAGCGTGTCGTCCACAATCATATCGGCCGTGCAGCGTTCCAGCACATGCTCGCCGCCATCGCGGGTTACAACAATCTCAATTTCCACCCGCCGCTCAAGCTCTGAAAGATCGCGCACCCATCCCGCCACATGGCGCGTGCTGCGCTCGTCCAGAAACCCCTGATACGGCCCAAAGCCCGGCGGGGTGGTTACCAAAGCGGGCGCCAGCTCCAGCCTGTGCGCCGCACCGGCTGGCCGGACGAAAATCAAATCACGCTCCGCCTCGCTCACCGGCGCGGGGAATTTGGCGCGGAACGCATATTGCCCGTCGCCCACCCCCACCAGCACCAGCGTTTGGCTGAACATATCCGCAACACCGGCGGCCAGCACGCGCTCGCCCTCGCCCTGCGGCAGCACCACCTCATATTCCAACCGCCGCGCCGCATTGTTCAGGTCTCGCAGCCAGCCTTTTACGTGGTGTGTGCTGCGTTCATCCACGTAACCCTGGTAATGCGCGGCTTCGTTATCCATGGCTTGCATCTATGGCAGATTGAAAGCATGACGCAACGCGGGCCGCACAGGGAGATACGCGCTTGGCATCCAGCCGTCAGCAAACGGGTAACGGCGGAAAACTCATCAGCCTGGAAATCGCGCGTTTTCTCGCCGCCCTGGCGGTGGCGCTGGAGCATATCTCCACCACCATTCCCGGCCTTAAACTCGGCCCCGCCCTGCTTACCGCCCCAGCCCCCGCCGCGGTGCTGTTTTTCTTCACCCTGTCGGGCTTTGTCATCCACAACGCCCATGCGCGTGATTCGGGTAAGCCCGCACGTTTGCCGCGTTATGTCTGGCGGCGTTTCTGGCGCATCTACCCGCTTTACTGGCTTTCGCTCATCCCCATGCTGGCGGTGCTGTGGAATGGCTGCAGCCGACCGTACCTCGTCAAAATCCTCAGCCTCACGCCTTTCACCGGCAACATTGCGGAGCTTAATCCCCCGGCCTGGACGCTGCGTTACGAGCTGCTCTTCTACATTATCTTCGGCCTGGCCCTGCTCCCTTATATAAGGCGCGTACTCTTACCCGGCTGGGCGCTGCTGCTTGCCGCCGCCTGGGGTAAGGCGCTGCTCGGCTTCGGCCCCGCCGCCAGCCTGCTGCCTTTCC
>JAKBCX010000316.1:0-1433 GCA_021807465.1 Pseudomonadota bacterium
CATCGCGCGGGGCTACCAGGCGCAGGTGGAACAAGCCGCCATTGCCCATGGCCCTCGCCACCGCGCCGATGTTTTCGCCCAGTTGCGGCCGCACCAGAATCACCACCGGCGAGGGTTCGATGGGCAACAGTTCGGCACCTCCGTCACGCCCGGTCATTTCAGGCTTTCCGCAACTTGTAGGCGCCGCGCGGGCCATCCTCGATGGCATAGCCCAAGGCTGCAATCTCATCGCGCAACCGGTCCGATGCCGCGAAATCCTTCGCGGCCCGCGCCGCGCCGCGCGCCTCCACCAGCGCCGTTACCGCCGCCGGTATGTCGCCCGCGAACCATTCCTCAGGACTCACATTGAACAACCCTAACAGTTGTCCTGCCTCCAGCATAAGCGATGCCGCTCCGGGATTACCTTTCCCGGAATCACCATTAAGAGCCTCATTTGCTAGATAGTGAAGCCGCTCAATTGCCTTTGGTGTATTAAGATCATCACAGAGAGCATCACGTATCATATTAGCATCGCCTACAGGCGTAGCGGTTGCAACTACCATAGGATGTTTCTCTAGCGCACGATAAAACCTATCCAATTCTGCCTTAGCTTCTTTTAGTGCTTCATCAGAAAAATCCAACGTCGAGCGGTAATGGCTGCGCATCAACAAAAACCGCACGGCCTCACCCGGCGCTTTTTCCAGTACATCGTGCAGCACCAGGAAATTACCGAGCGACTTGCTCATCTTCTCGCCATTCACCAGCAACATGCGGTTATGCACCCACACATTGGCGAATTTCGAGCCAGGAAACGCGCAGCAGCTCTGCGCGATCTCATTCTCATGATGCGGAAAAATCAGATCATCCCCGCCACCATGGATGTCGAAATTCTCGCCCAGATGCCGCCAGCTCATGGCCGAGCATTCAATATGCCAGCCCGGCCTCCCGCGCCCCCAGGGGCTGTCCCAGCCCGGCAGGTCGGGCGTGGAGGGCTTCCACAGCACAAAATCCCCCGCATCGCGCTTATACGGCGCCACATCCACCCTGGCCCCCGCAATCAGTTCATCCGGCGTGCGGCCCGAGAATTTGCCGTAATCCGGGTCTGAGGCCACGGAAAACAGCACATGCCCCTCGGCCACATAGGCATGGCCGTTGGCAATCAAACGCTGGATAATCTCGATAATCTCGCCCAGATGCTCCGTGGCGCGCGGTTCAATATCCGGTGGCAGCGTGTAAAGCGCCCCCATATCCTCGTGGTACCAGCGGATCGGCCCTTCCGTGACCTCCTCGATGCTCACCCCGCGCTCCTTGGCGCGCGTGTTTATCTTGTCGTCAATATCGGTGATGTTCCGCACATAGGTCACACGCGGGTAGAGCCGCCGCAGCAACCGCACCAGAATGTCAAAAATCACCACATTGCGCGCATTGCCCAGATGCGCCCGGTCATACACGGT
>JAKBCX010000316.1:1533-3093 GCA_021807465.1 Pseudomonadota bacterium
GTGGACGATAAGGGCCAGGTCATCAGCTTCCTCGAAGCCTGCCGCGCCCATATCACCGTCAATGGCAAGCTCCCCGTGCGCCTTACCGTGCTGCTGGAGGGCGAGGAAGAAAACGGCAGCCCCTCCCTGGCCGAACTCCTGGCCAAGGAACGCGAGACGCTGGCGGCGGCGGATTTCGTCTATGTGGCGGACACGAATATGTGGGACCCCGCCACCCCCGCCATCACCGCCTCTCTGCGCGGCCTGGCGGCGGTGGAGCTGCGCATCCACGGCCCCACCCGCGATCTTCACTCCGGCTTCTTCGGGGGCCTGGCGCTTAACCCCATCCAAGTGCTGGTCAACATTCTCGGCCAGCTCAAAGACTCTCAAGGCCACATTACCATCCCCGGCTTTTACGATGGCATAACCCCGCTCACCAAGGCGCAGGAAGAGGCCTGGGCCGGGCTGGGCTTCGACACGGCTGGCTTTCTTGGCAGCGTGGGCCTCACCACCCCGGCCGGCGAGGCAGGCCAGATTCCCCTGGCGCAAATCTGGGCGCGGCCCACGGCGGAAATCAACGGCATTTACGGCGGTTACCAGGGCGATGGCAGCAAGACGGTCATCCCCGCCCACGCCACGGCCAAGCTCACCTTCCGCCTCGTCGCGGGCCAAGACCCGGGTAAAACCCTAGACGCGTTCGAGGCTTTCGTCACCTCCCGCTTGCCGCCAGACGCCCGTGCCGAATTCACCCGCGGCGGCGCGGCCCCGGGCTATAGGCTGAACCCCAGCGCCTCATTCCTGCGGGCAGCGCAAGCGGCCATGGCGGAGGAATTCGGCAAGCCAGCCGCTTTGGCCGGCTGTGGCGCCTCAATCCCGGTGGTGGAAGCCTTCAAAACCCAGCTCGGGCTAGACACGCTGCTGGCGGGCTTTGGGCTGGATGATGATTGCGTTCATTCACCAAACGAGAAATTCGACCTGGCTTGCTTCCACCGCGGCACCCGCGCCCATGCCAGGCTGCTTGCGGCGCTGGCGGCGCCTGCTTAGCTATACCGAATGGCGTCCGGAAGCATCTCCACGGTGGCACCCGCCACTAGCGCCACGTCCAATCGCATTTCCGCCCGTGCCCAGCCCGGATTCTGCGCCAGCGCCAAGCTGGCCGCTTCCAGCAACCGCGCCTGCTGCCGGGGCGAGACGGCATAGGCCGCATCCGCCAGACAGCGCCGCGCCTTTACTTCCACAAATATCAGGCAATCCGCATCCGCAGCTACAAGGTCAATCTCGCCCGCCTTGGTCCGCAGCCGCCGTGCCAAAATTATGCAGCCTTGTGCCTGCAAATATTCGGCCACCGCATCCTCGGCATCGCGCCCCAGATGCTCCGCCGCGCGGCGCCGAGCCACGGTGCTGGGTCTGGCCGGAAAAACGCCCTGCCAATAAGCCCGGGCCGCCGATATACCGCTCCCGGCATTTTGCCGTGGTGTCCGTGGCGCCAAATTATGGTTCTCAGCCTTCATACCCTTAGGTTCACACAAATTAGTTAATTTTTTCCTAACTATTTCTGCCCTGGCGCCCGCCATGTACCGC
>JAKBCX010000317.1 GCA_021807465.1 Pseudomonadota bacterium
CATACCATTCCAGCATGGTGAATTCCGGCGCATGGGTATCGCTCCAAGGCTCATCGCGCCACACCCGGGCAAGCTGGAAAATCGGCCCGGATCCGCCCGCCAGCAACTTTTTCATGGCGAATTCCGGTGAAGTATTCAGCCATAAATTTCCGGCGGGCCGGGCGCGCAGATGCACTTCCTCGCCCGGCGCCCGCACGGCATAGGGTGTTTCCGCCTCCATATAGCCGCGCGCGGTGAAGAAGGCGCGCACGGCCTGCGCGGCCAAGGCGCGGCGGCGCAAACGGGGCATGCGGTCGGGCAGGGTCTGCCAGGGTTGAGAGGCCATGAAGGGCAGGATACATCAGCCTGATGCCGGACGGAATCTCTCCCCCCAAACCCCGCACGCTGCGCCGCCCGCAAGAGCTGGCGCAGGCCGGGCTGATCGCGCCCGCGGATGTGCCGGGTGTCGAGGCCGTGGCGCAACGCTATGCCATTGCCGTGCCGCCAGCCTTGGCCGCGCTGATTGAGCGCAAGGACGACCCGCTCGGCCTGCAATTCCTCCCCGATCCGGCGGAGCTGACCACCGCCTTGCATGAAAGCGCGGACCCCATTGCCGATGAGGCGCTCTCGCCCATTCCCGGCATCGTCCACCGCTACCCGGACCGCGCGCTGCTCAAGCCGCTGCTCGCTTGCCCGGTTTATTGCCGCTTCTGCTTCCGGCGCGAGCAGGTGGGGCCGGATGGCGGGCTGCTTTCCGAGGCCGAACTGGACGCCGCTTACGCCTATATCGAGGCGCACCCCGGCATACGTGAGGTCATCCTCACCGGCGGCGACCCGCTCATCCTCTCGCCCCGCCGCCTGGGCGCCATATTGCGGCGGCTGGCGCACATTCCGCATATCGAGTTGCTGCGCATCCACACCCGCGCCCCCATCGCCGACCCCGCGCTGGTGGACGCCGCGCTGCTGGCCGCGCTGGACATTGAAAAGCCGCTCTACATCGCCATCCATGCCAACCATGCGCGCGAGCTTACGCCAGAGGTGGCGGCGGCTTTGCGCAGACTCACCCGCCTGGGCATTCCGCTGCTTGGCCAGACCGTGCTGCTGGCCGGGGTGAATGACAGCGAGGCTGCGCTGGGTGACTTGTTCCGCGCCATGCTGCGCGCGCGGGTGAAACCCTATTATTTGCACCAGCTGGACCCCGCCCCCGGCACGGCGCGTTTTCATGTGTCCATGGCGCGCGGGCGCGAGATTTTAGCTAATCTGCGCGGCCATATCAGCGGCACCGCCTTGCCCACCTACATACTCGACCGCCCGGGCGGCCTGGGTAAGGTGCCGGTGGAGCATGACATGGATCAAAGCCCTCCGGCCGCCCATTCTGCTTAACTCTAGCCTTTCACGGCAAGCAGGTGGCAAGGCATGAGCAGTGCAGAAACGCAGGATAGGCTTTCACCATACCAGGTTCTAGGCGGCGCCGCTGGTGTGCGCCGGCTGGTTGATGCGTTTTATGACGTGATGGAAGCTGACCCCGCCTATAGCGAGCTGCGCGCCATGCACCAGGCCGACCTCGCCCCCACGCGCGAGGCCCTGGCCGGCTTCTTCTCGGCCTGGATGGGCGGCCCGCGCGACTGGATTACCTCGCAAGGCGGGTTCTGCATCATGTCCCGCCACGCCGCCATGGGCGTAACCCCGCAAACCGCCGGGCAATGGCTGCACGCCATGCGTCAGGCCATGGCCAAGGTGGCGGTCCCCGCCGCCCTTGCGGCCGAGCTGGATGCCGCCTTCACCCGGCTTAGCGGCGCCATGGCGGGCGGGTAAGCCCCGCTTCCCGCACGGGGGAGCCATGCCGGGCTATGTCACTGAAATTTCGCCACACCCCTGCCATAAACCCCTGCCTGGGTTGAAGCATGGGGCTGCTCGCATTATGCACGCGCCAGTTTTTGTGAGTGGGCAACATGGCAAGCATTGGCGATATTTCGGGCAACGAGGCGGCGCTTGCGCGCCAGGCGGAGATTCTCGCCCAGCCCGTAACCGAGGAACGCATGATGGCGAATGCCATCCGTGCGCTCTCGATTGACGCGGTGGAGGCGGCCAAGGTCGGCCATCCCGGCATGCCGATGGGCATGGCCGATACCGCCACGGTGCTGTTCCGTAAATTCCTGAAATTCGATGCCGCCGATGCAGGCTGGTGGGACCGCGACCGTTTCGTGCTCTCCGCCGGGCATGGCTCCATGCTGCTCTACGCGCTGCTGCACCTTACCGGGCATGAGGGCATGGGCATCGAGCAGCTCAAGAAATTCCGCCAGCTTCATTCCCCCGCCGCCGGGCACCCGGAATATGGCGAGCACCCGGCCATCGAGATGACCACCGGCCCGCTGGGCCAGGGCTTGGCCACAGCCGTGGGCATGGCGCTGGCCGAGCGCATGTTGGCCGCCAAATTCGGCAAGAGCCTGGTCGATCACCGCACCTGGGTGGTCGCGGGCGATGGCTGCCTGATGGAAGGTGTTTCCCACGAGGCCGCCGCCTTGGCCGGGCACCTCAAGCTCAACAAGCTCTGCGTGCTGTGGGACGATAATTCCATTTCCATCGACGGCAGCACGGGCATGGCCACGTCGGAAGACCCGCTGAAGCGCTTTGCCGCCTATGGCTGGGCCACCAAGCGCGTGGATGGGCATGATTTTGCCCAGGTGCAGGCCGCCTTGGCCTTCGCCCAGAAATCGTCCAAGCCCACCATCATTGCCTGCCGCACCATTATCGGCCTGGGCGCCCCCACCAAGGCGGGCACGGCCGGGGTGCATGGCGCCGCTTTGGGCGGGGCTGAAGCCGAAGCCGCCAAAAAGGCGCTCTCCTGGCCGTACCTGCCCTTTACCGTCCCCAACGAGGTGTACGCCAACTGGCACGAGGCCGGCACGCGCGGCGCCCCCACCCGCCGCGCCTGGCTGAAGCGCCTGGCCAAGCACCCGATGCGCGCCGAGTTTGAGCGCGTGATGAGTGGCAAGCTGCCCGAAGGCTGGGCCGAAGCCATGTCCGCCTACAAGGCGGGCCTTGCCGAGGCCAAGCCCAAGCTTGCCACCCGCCAGGCCAGCCAGAAGGCGCTGGAAGTGCTGGTG
>JAKBCX010000318.1 GCA_021807465.1 Pseudomonadota bacterium
AAATAGTTTGCCCGGTGCATTCAATTCAGCGAGAATTTCTTGCTGACTGGCGCACCGGGCACGTCGTACAAATTCACCAAGCCACCGCCATGGCGAGTTTGGATACAGGCTTTACGGCTTCATCCGGTAGCCGGTGCGGAATATCCACCAGATTACGGCAAGGCAGGCCGCCATGAACACGCCGGTGAACGCAAGGCTGAGTCCCACCCCAACCTCACCAACGCCGTAAAAACTCCAGCGGAAACCACTGACCAGATACACCACGGGGTTGAGCATATTCACGGTGCGCCAGGGCTGCGGCAGCATATCAATCGAATAAAACGCGCCGCCCAGGAAGGTGAGCGGGGTCACCACCAGCGCGGGAATAATGGCGAGCTGCTCGAAATTTTGCGCCCAGATACCAATGATGAAGCCAAACAGGCTGAAGGAAATTGACGTAAGCAGCATAAAGGCAACCATCCAGCAGGGGTGCAAAATATGCAGCGGGGTGAAAAAGGTGGCAGTGCCAAGTATAATCAGCGCCAATATAACCGATTTGGTGGCCGCCGCCCCAACATAGGCCAGCACTGTCTCCATGGCGGAAAGTGGCGCGGCCAGAATCTCATATACGGTTTTCGAGAAGATCGGGAAATAGATGCCAATCGAGGCATTGCCGATGCTCTGCGTGAGCAGTGTGAGCATGATGAGGCCCGGAACAATGAAGGCCCCATACCCAACCCCGCCCACATGCTGAATGCGCGAGCCAATAGCGCCGCCGAACACCACGAAATACAGCACGGTGGTAACAACTGGTGTCGCGATGCTCTGCCAGAAGGTACGGCGCATACGCGCCATCTCTGCCCGGTAGATCGTCCACACGCCGGTAACATTCAACCAGGCCGCACTCATGGCGCAGGCTCTACCAGGCTGACGAAAATATCCTCAAGCGAGCTGCGGCTGGTGTCCAGATCCTTGAAATCGATGCCAAGCTCCGCCATGCGGCGCAATAATGCCGGAACGCCGGTATCCTCGGCATTGGCATCAAAACCATAGACAAGAACATGGCCCTCATCCGCAAGCTCCAGCTTCCACGGCGCTAATTCGGCGGGAATGGCCTCAAGCGGATGGTGCAGCACAAGGGTCAGGCGCCGGCGGCCGAGCTTGCGCATCAGCGCCGCCGTCTCCTCCACCAGCAAAATCCGTCCCTGCGCGATTACCCCCACACGGTCGGCCATTTCCTCAGCCTCTTCAATGTAATGGGTTGTCAGAATGACCGTAACCCCCTTATCCCTCAAGCCGCGCACCAGCGCCCACATATCGCGCCGCAGGCCAACATCCACGCCGGCCGTGGGTTCGTCCAGAAACAGGATTTTTGGCTCATGGCTGAGCGCCTTGGCAATCATCACACGGCGCTTCATCCCGCCAGACAGCTCAATCACCCGCCGGTCGCGCTTGTCCCATAGCGAAAGGTCACGCAGCAGGCGCTCGATATAAGCCGGGTCGGGCCGGCAGCCATATAGCCCGCGGCTGAAACTGACCGTGTTCCAGACCGTGGCGAAAATATCGAGTGAAATCTCCTGCGGCACCAGCCCGATCAAGCCGCGCGCGGCCCGGTAGTTGCGGATAATATCGTGCCCGTCCACCAGCACCTGCCCCGCGCTCATGCCCACGGTACCGCAGATTATGCTTATCAGCGTTGTCTTACCGGCGCCATTGGGGCCAAGCAGGGCGAAAATTTCCTGCCGGTGGATCGCAAGATCTACGTTATCGAGAGCAACCAGCCCAGATTTATAGGCTTTACGGAGAGCTGAGACGGAAATGATCGGGTGCATGCCAGGACTCGGGTAAATATTTGAACTAGCAAGATTTATCCACTCCAGCAAGACGCATCCACACAGGGAGGCAGCGCGAACCAGCGGCCGCCGCCAAAGAGCCAGCTTGAATCATGACACCAGCCGTGCCGGGGGCCTCCCAATGCCGGGCTGGCCGCCAGGGGCTAATAGACGCAGAATAATATATTTTGCCATTCTCCAGAACCGGCGTAACAAACGCGCAAATTCCGCAACCGGAGAAAGACCATGCCTGCCTACCGCTCCCGTACCACAACCCATGGCCGCAACATGGCGGGCGCACGCGGGTTGTGGCGCGCCACCGGCATGAAGGATGCCGATTTCGGCAAGCCGATCATCGCCATTGCCAACAGCTTCACGCAGTTTGTGCCTGGCCATGTGCATTTGCAGAATCTCGGCCAGCTTGTGGCGCGCGAGATTGAGGCGGCGGGCGGCGTGGCCAAGGAATTCAATACCATCGCGGTGGATGACGGCATCGCCATGGGGCATGACGGCATGCTCTACTCCCTGCCCTCGCGCGAGCTGATTGCCGACAGCGTGGAGTACATGGTCAATGCACATTGCGCCGATGCGCTGGTGTGCATCTCCAACTGCGACAAAATCACCCCAGGCATGCTCATGGCCTCGCTGCGCCTCAACATCCCCACCGTGTTCGTCTCGGGCGGGCCGATGGAGGCCGGCAAGGTGGTTGTGAAGGGTGCTACGCGGGCTCTGGACCTGGTGGATGCCATGGTGGTGGCCGCCGATGACAGCTATTCGGACGAGGAGGTGCAGGCCATCGAGCGTTCCGCCTGCCCCACTTGCGGCTCCTGCTCCGGCATGTTCACCGCCAATTCTATGAACTGCCTCACCGAGGCGCTGGGGCTTTCCCTGCCCGGCAATGGCTCGGTGCTGGCCACCCATGCCGACCGCGAGAAGCTGTTCCGCGAGGCCGGGCATGTCATCGTGGACCTCGCCCGCCGCTGGTACGAACAGGACGACGCCACTGCCTTGCCGCGCGGCATTGCCGGCTTCAAGGCGTTCGAGAACGCGATGAGCCTGGACATTGCCATGGGCGGCTCCACCAACACGGTGCTGCATCTGCTGGCCGCAGCACAGGAGGCGCAGGTGGATTTCACCATGGCGGATATCGACCGGCTCTCCCGCCGCGTGCCCTGTCTATGCAAGGTGGCCCCAGCCAAGAACGACGTGCACATGGAAGATGTGCACCGCGCCGGCGGCATCATGTCCATATTAGGCGAGCTGGACCGCGC
>JAKBCX010000319.1 GCA_021807465.1 Pseudomonadota bacterium
CCCACGCTATGTGGTATATGCGCTTGTAATCCATCCCAAGCCGACCAAAAAAATGGCCCATTTTTCCTATGGTTTTACAACTGGTGGTTATGTTGCCGCGCCGGCAGTGGGGCGTATCATCAGCCGCATCGGCCCGATGCTGGGGATTTATCCGCTATCAGGAAGGGCCTTGACAGTAGCTAATGCAAAATGGCAGATCCCGCTCGCGCCACCGGCGCCACCCGCTGTCTTGGCTCTGGGACCAGGCAATCCATTTCCGCCCGGCGCAAATGAATTTGCCTATATACTAGCACACAAGAGCGCGCCAAAGCACCAAGACCGCGTTGCGCAAATGGCCGCCTTGAAGCGTACGAAGTTGATGGATAAGGGCGTGACACGCTTTGGCCCGGCATGATCGCCCTTCCCGCCTTCTCAAGCTCACTCAAAGAAACCTCCGGCAGAACGCATCACATGCCAGCAAGAGAACTCCTGCCACTTGATCAATGACTCAGGGAGTCCTGGAATAAGTTGGCATTTTTGTAGATTATAGTGATTCACAATAACAATATTACGTGCTAATATTTGTCTCCTTGTGGGGGCGAATAATGAGCTACAGCGTTGATTTACGTGAGCGTGCTGTTGGTTATGTGCGTGGCGGGGGCGGTCTGACGCAAGCGGCGCGATTGTTCCAGGTCAGCCGGACGACCCTTTATCGCTGGCTTGGTGCGCCGGATTTGCGTCCGAAACCTGCCAAGGAGCGTCGGCGTAAGTTGGATAAGGCGGCCCTTGCTGCACATGTGCGAGACTTTCCGGAGGCGTTGTTGCGAGAGCGAGCGGCGCATTTTGGCGTGACGATCAACGCGGTCTGGGTTGCACTGAAGAAATTGGCCATCACTAAAAAAAACGACCCGGTATTGTGAAAGTCGTTTTGAAGAAAGAATCACGTTTCTGCGCCAATTGCGTGCCTGGGTTGCCGAACACGGCTGGAAAGATGTTGTTTATTTTGATGAGAGCGGTTTCCAGGCCACAACTCACCGGCCGCATGGCTGGGCACCTCGGGGCAACAAGGTCTTTGGTAAAATCACTGGCAACAACCATAAACGAACCAATCTCATCATGGCGCAACGGGGCAAAGATTGGATCGCGCCCATGTTGTTCAAGACAAGTTGTACCCACCTGACGGTGACAACATGGATGAAGGAAATGCTGATACCCACGCTCAGGCCGCAAAGCCTGGTCATCATGGACAATGCCCCCTTTCATAACAAACCAAAAATCGCCGAAATGCTCAACCAACATGGCCATCAACTACTGCCGCTGCCCAGGTACTCTCCCGACTTCAACCCAATCGAGAAGGCGTTCGCCATCCTCAAACGGCAGAGAATCTTCTCAGGGAAATCCCTCGACGAGTTAATAACATGCCACTCTTAATTGGAAACACTATAATGCCTGACACGCATAACATGCGGGCGGCTTTAGACGCCGGGCTGCGGCATCATAGGGCCGGGCAAGCGGGATCAACCATTCTGTTACGTCTTATCACTCTAACCTGGGCAATGCGTTGCTGGCCGGAGACAAAGCGCGGCTGGCGGAATACCGCGCGGAGCAGCACCAGCTTATGGCGGCATCGCCTTTGTGCAATGGCGAAGAATTTGCCCGCAAGCTAGAGACCGCCTACCGCGGCATGTCGGCTGAATGGTGCGCAGGGGCGCCGGCGGCCTAACCAAAAAGGCCACCGGGCCGTGTGCTTAGGCGGCGGCGCTTGCCAAGCTGGGCAGCGGTGCGAGAATCGCACCATCTGTTACGCGCCGCACTGTTATGCCGCTGGAAGCCAAACCCGCCGGGGCCTGGAAAACAAAGCCGCACCGGCTGCTGCCATACCCGGCATCCGCCACGTCCTGCCTGCCGTAGCAGGCCAGCGCGGTGCCGATAATCTCGCCCTGGCAAAGCACCTCCAGCGCCACTGGCAGTTGCGGATGCGCCTGATCGATGACCCAGCCCGTTACCGTGCCATCCTCGGCGATACGCTCGGCATAGCCTTGCAGGGCGCCGGGTGGCACGGCGGCGGCGGCACGGGCCACCACGGGCGCCAGAACGGCTTCCAGCTCTAGGCCTTCCTCGGGGCGGGGAGCGCATAGTGAAAGGGCCACAGGAGCGGCGTGGCCGGGATAGAGTCGGGCAAACTCATCGGCATTATGGAATTGCGCGCGCATGCCGGGGGCATCGGCGTAGCTCTCGGCCCAGGAGCCTTCGGCCAAAACACAATCATGCGTGTTTAGTTCGATATGGATATAGTCGATCTGCTCGGGTGCCTGGTCTTGCGTGATGGTTACGCCGTTGATGAGCGATTGCGCCAGCACGAGCTTTCCGCCGATGAGCAGCGAATGGCCGGGCGAGACAAAGAGGTCACGCTGGGGCAGGCCTTCCGCCAAAGCGCCAGCCTTGATCCGCACCGGCATTTTCGCCGGGTTGCGCGCGGCGAAAATGCGGCTGTAGGATTGCCGGCCAAGCCATTTGATCCGGCTGATGCCGCCAAAATGCGTAACGACCTCATCGCCGATGGCGAGTTCCTCGATCTTCACGGAGCCGCGCGGTGTTAGGATGGAGGTGCCGCGCAGGAAGCAAAGTGGCCCGACCAAGGCCTCGCCAACAATGCTGGTGCCGCTGATACCAGCGCCAACGATGGCATTACTGCCGCTTAAGGCATTTCCTTCGGCTGATATTGTGATTGAAACAGCGGGGGATGGCAGGGCATCACGCGTGAGGGTCGAGCCGATCAGCGTATCGTAGGTGGAATGGCCGGCTTCCTGAAATACCACCTCACCTGAGGCGTTGACGGCGATGTTGGAAACGACGGGCGCATAATTGACGGTTGTGTCGGCATTCGCCACCGAGGTGATGGTTGAAATAGCGCCAGATGTGTTGACGTTCTGCACGACCAGGTTGAAGCCTGGGTAGCCGGATGACGTGTTCCACGGGCCGCTTGGCTGGTAGCCCGCCATGTCGAACCCGCCACCGGCAAGCCCTACGAAAATAGGGGGGCTTTGATCCTGCGCAGTGGTGCCGCTGCCGATGAGCTGGCCCGAGCTGTTGTAGA
>JAKBCX010000320.1 GCA_021807465.1 Pseudomonadota bacterium
GCTTTCCGTGGGCGAGCTGGCCCAGGTGCTGGTACAAAGCCAGCCGCGAATCTCGCGGCATATCAAAATATTAGCCGATGCAGGGTTGATTGCCCGCCGTAAGGAAGGCGCCTGGGTGTTTCTGGGGTTGGGCGATGCGGCGCTGGTAAACCCCTTGCTGGCGGCGCTGGATGGCTGGGCGCAACATGCCGGGCCGGACGCTTGGGCGCTGGCCGACCAGGCACGGCTTTCCGCCGTGCAGGCGGACAGGGCGCGGGCGGCGGAGGCGTATTTCAACGCCAATGCCGGGGCGTGGGATGAGCTACGCACGCTCTGCGTGGCCGATAGCGAAGTGGAAACCGCCATGGCGGAGATGCTGGCCGGCGCCCGGCTGGGGCGGCTGGTGGACCTTGGCACCGGCACGGGGCGGATGCTGACTCTATTCGCGCCCCAGGCGGAGAGCGTGCAGGGCATAGACCGCAGCCCGGAAATGCTGCGCTTTGCCCGCGCCAAGCTGGCCGCCGCGGGGCTGGACCGGGTGGAATTGCGCCAAGGCGACCTGTACGCCCTGCCCCTGCCCGATGACTGTGCCGACACGGTGCTGCTGCACCAGGTGCTGCATTACGCCCATTTGCCAGAGGCCATGCTGCGCGAGGCCGCGCGTATTCTGGCGCCCAAGGGGCGGCTGCTGGTAGCCGATTTCGCGCCGCATGAGCGCGAGGAGCTGCGGACCCGCCACGCCCATGCGCGCCTGGGATTCTCGGACGAGCAGATGGCGGGCTGGTTGAACGCCACCGGGCTGGAGATGGAGCATAAAAGCGCGCTGGCGGGCGGCGAATTGACCGTAAAACTTTGGCTTGGGCGTAAACGCCTGGCTGCGTGAGGAATTAGGCACATGAATAACATTACAGCGGCGCTGCCTGCCGATGACGTGGAGCTGTCCTTCGAGTTTTTCCCGCCCAAAACGGAGAAGATGGAGGCAGAGCTGTGGAATACGGTGACGGCGCTGGCGCCCTACGCGCCGCGTTTTGTTTCCGTAACCTACGGCGCGGGCGGAACCACGCGCCAGCGCACCCACGCCACGGTAGCACGTATTGTTAACGAAACTGCGCTGGATGCCGCCGCGCATCTTACCTGCGTGGGTGCCAGCCGGGCTGAAATTCTGGAAATTGCTCAATCTTACTGGGAAGCCGGGATACGCCATATCGTGGCACTGCGCGGCGACCCGCCCGCGGGCAGTGGAAAATTTGAGCCTCACCCGGATGGTTTTGCAAATGCGGCGGCGCTGACGGCGGCGCTGAAGCGGCTGGCGCCGTTCGAGATTTCTGTCGCGGGCTACCCGGAATGTCACCCGGATTCGGTATCCCCCCAGGCGGATATTGATAATTTGAGGGCCAAGATCGATGCGGGTGCAGACCGCGTGCTGACTCAATTCTTTTTTGCACCTGAGATATTTCTGCGCTTCCGCGACCGGGCTGCGGCCTCTGGCATAAAGGCAGAGCTGGTGCCTGGGATTTTGCCTATTGCCAATGCCGCGCAGGCGCAAAAATTCGCCGCTGCGTGCGGGGCAAGCATACCGCCAAAACTGGCCCGCCTGCTGGAGCAGCTTGATGACCGGCCAGAGATGCGCCCGCTGGTGGCGGCCATGGTGGCGGGGGAGTTATGCCAGTCGCTTTATGCCGAGGATGTGCGGCAATTTCATTTCTATACGCTTAATCGCGCGCCAATGACTCAGGCGCTGTGCCATTTGCTGGGACGGCGGGCAGCAGCGGGCATGGCAGGCGATAAAAATCTCTTGCTTCAGCCTCAGTCAGCATTTTAGCAGTTGCAAACATTAGTGCCCATCCGTCAGCGAGAGAAATTGATACGGCCCGTTCCCCGTGGCAATGCCAATAATCGCAACGCGGTGTACCGCCAGCCCTCCAGCCCCCTGCGTGGTGGCCGTAATTGAAACAACGGGCTGCGTGCTTGCATAGCCTGTGCTACTAACCCCGGTCTGGCCGGCAAGGGTGAGGGCCTGGCGTACCACCGCATCCGAATCCTCCGGGTTGGGGTCACCTGCCTGATACAGGCTCATATACGGCTCGGCGCGCGCGAGCAGACCGGCTGGCATACCCATAACATAGGCCATCTCGCTGATATCTTTGAACGGACGGCCTGGCGGGCCAAAGGGCAAACCCGCCTGCTGATACTGAGCGAGTGCGCTTTGCTCAGCTTGCTGCGAAACCGCTTGGCTGCGCCATTGAATAACCGCATCCGCGAGTTGGAAAGATTGCGCCTTGGTGGCGCCGCAAGCCTGGAACAAGCCAGCCAGCAGGGCCGTGGAAGCCAGGTTAGGGTTTATTTTATTGTCCAGCATCCGGATACGCACGGCAACAGGCGTGCCATCCTCGTTGAGCAGATGCTCGCTTCCATCCGGCAGCCAATGCGCGGTGCCGCCGGATAGCAGATGGAACAATGCCTCGTTGATCGCTCCATCGGCACGCGCGCGCATTTCAGCGCCCGCGCGCACATTATTCGCGAGCGCCACGGCGGTGCGGCCCGAAGCCAGTATCTGCGCCGTAATAAGGCTGATGATGATGAGACTCCACAAAACCACCAGAAGCGCAAAACCGCGCTGGCCTGTGCCGGCTCCCCGGTTTTCAGGCATCCTCCGGCGCCTCATGGGTTTTCATCCCGGGCGGCACACTGCGCGCGCCAGCCAATAGGCAGTTTCACATTGGTAAAACAGGGCGTCATAAGGCAGCCAATACCATCCCGGCAGCGGCAATCTGGCCGGCTGGGGCCAAGACCACCAAAGTTTATTGCCGGGAAAGACTACCCCCCAAACCCATGCCGGACAAGCTGCCCGGCATGGCTGTGTTTTAGCTGTTAATTTGCTGCGCCCAGCCAGCCCTATGCAGGCAAGCCAAACGCAGAAATGGCACCAGCCCTTTAATGCCGGGCGAGATAAGCCGCCCCCGCCAGCAAACAGGCGGGCAAAACCAGCCCTGCCCATGGAGCCGCCGGAGAATGCAGCACGGCCAGCGCCACCAGGATGGAACTGCCCGCCACGGCCAGCGTGCGCTTATCGCCGAATAACGTTTTGAT
>JAKBCX010000321.1 GCA_021807465.1 Pseudomonadota bacterium
CCTGAAGCGCCCCTGCAAGGTGGTGTTGCATACCGATAGCGAGTACCTGAAAAACGGCATAACGCGCTGGCATACTGGCTGGGTCCGCAAAAACTGGCGCAACGCGGCGGGCGACCCGGTAAAGAATATGGATTTATGGCGCCGGATTCTGGATGCCGCCAAGCCGCATGACGTTGAATGGGTATGGGTGCGCGGCCATTCAGGCAACGTGATGAACGAGCGTGCCGACGTGCTGGCGACCGAAGCGCGGGAGCGGCTGGAGCGCGTCTCCGCAGGACCATAAGGCGGCGTTCCCGCCCGGCGCTACATGAACGATACCGGGTCCACATCCACATCCAGCTTCACCTGGCGCGGTATGTCCACTTGCGCCAGCCACTCCCGCAGCACGGGCTGCACGGCTATGGCGCGCGCCGTTTTCAGCAGCAGCCGCCGCCGGAATTTGCCGCGCAGCAGGGCGATGGGCGCCGGGGCTGGGCCGAGTACCTCCACCCCTTCGCCGCGCGGGGCGTGGCGTGCCAGTTCGCGTGCCACCTGGTCGGCCAGGCGCTCATCCGCCGCGCTTATAATCAGCGCGGCCAGCCGCCCGAAAGGCGGCCAATGGCCCGGCTGGCGCAAAGCTGCCTCCTGGCGCAGAAATTCCGGCAAATCGCCCGAGAGCAGCGCCTGTATAACCGGGTGTTCCGGCGCGAAACTTTGCAGCAGCACATGCCCCGGCGCCTCGGCCCGCCCGGCGCGGCCCGCAACCTGGTGCAGCATCTGCACCGTATGCTCGCCCGCGCGTAAATCGCCCCCGGCCAGGCCTAAATCGGCATCCACCACCCCCACCAGGGTGAGATGCGGAAAATGCCAACCCTTGGCCACCATCTGCGTGCCGATAATAATCTGCACCTCCCGCCGCTCGATGCGCGCGGCGGCCTCTTGCGCCTGCGCTGGTCCGGCGATGATGTCCGAGGCCATCACCAGCGCTTCGGCTTCGGGGAAAACCTCCGCAACTTCTTCGGCAATCCGTTCCACACCGGGGCCAATGGGCACGAAGGATTGCTCCGCCTCGCAAGCCGGGCATTGGCTGGGCTTGGCGGCGGTGTGGCCGCAATGGTGGCAGATGAGGCGGGCATGAGAGCGGTGCTCCACCAGCCAGGCCGCGCAATGCGGGCAGGAAATACGGTGCCCGCACCGGCGGCACAGTGTAAGCGGCGCGTAGCCGCGGCGGTTGAGGAACAGCATCACCTGCTCACCCCGCGCCAAGGTTTCCTGCATGGCCGTAACCAGCTTGGGGGAGAGGAACTTGCCCCGCTCCGGCGGGCTGGCGCGTAAATCTATGGCTTGTACCTCGGGCATTGCTGCGCCGCCATGGCGGGCGGGCAAATCCAGCTTTTTGTAGCGCCCGGCGGCGGCGTTCTCGGCGGTCTCCAAGCTGGGGGTGGCGCTTACCAGCACGGCGGGGCAGGCACAGAATTTGGCGCGCACCACCGCCATGTCGCGCGCATGGTATATTACCCCGTCCTCCTGCTTGAAGGCGCTTTCATGCTCCTCATCCACCACAATCAGCCCTAGCTGGGGGAAGGGCAGGAACAAGGCCGAGCGCGCACCCACCACCACATCCGCCCGGCCCTCCGCCACGGCGCGGAAAGTCTCGCGCCGGTGCGCTGGCGTAAGCTCGGAATGCCAAACCGCCGGGCGGGTGCCGAAGCGTGCGGCGAAGCGTTGCAGGAACTGGATGGAGAGGGCGATTTCCGGCAGCAGCACCAGCGCCTGCTTGCCCCGCCGCAGCGCCTCGGCCACGGCCTCCAGATACACTTCCGTCTTGCCCGAGCCGGTCACGCCATCCAGCAGCGTTACGGAAAATGTTTCCGCCGCCACCTCGGTCCGCAAGGCCGTGGCGGCGCTTTCTTGCGCGGGAGAGAGGCTGGGGCCGGGCAGGCCGGGGTCAGCGCCGCCAAATTCGTAGTGCTTGGCCCGTTTGGGTGGCGGGGCGAGCAATGGCTCCTTCAGCGCCAGGGCCAGAACATCGCCACGCCGGGCCAGGGTGTAGGCGGCCACCCAGTTGATGAAGCGCGTCAGGCTTTCGGGGAATGGCGGGAATTCCAGCACCGCCGCCACGGGCTTGGTCTTCACGGCCTCGTCTGGCGCATCATCCCACACCGCGCCTACCACCATGCGTTTGCCCAAGGGCACGCGCACCAGCATGCCGGGGGGCAGCGGCGTTTCAGCCTCGTAGGTGAAGGCCGCATCGAACTTGTAAGGCAGCAATACGCTGATGCGGGCTGTACGAGTGGGGGGCGTCATGCTGTATGCTTACGGCGAGTCCCCGTTTGCCCGGAAGAGAGCCATGAAATTCTTTGTCGATACCGCTGAAATCTCTGAAATCCGTGAGCTTGCCGCCACTGGCCTGCTGGATGGCGTAACCACGAATCCGTCCCTCATCGCCAAATCCGGGCGCAAGATTCTCGAGGTGATCGCCGAGATTTGCGAAGTGGTGCAGGGGCCGGTGAGCGCCGAGGTGGCGGCGACCGAGTACAAGGCCATGATGGCCGAGGCCGCGGTGCTGAAGAAGATCGCCTCCAACGTGGCCATTAAGGTGCCGCTGACGCCGGACGGGCTGAAGGCCTGCTACGCGCTGAGCCAGGAGGGCACTGCCGTAAACGTAACCCTGTGCTTCTCCGCCGCCCAGGCGCTGCTGGCGGCCAAGGCGGGGGCTGCGTTCATCTCGCCCTTCATCGGCCGGCTGGATGACATCGGCCATGACGGCATGAGCCTGATTGCCGACATCGTGCAGATTTACGCCAATTACCCCGCCATCAAAACCGAGGTTCTGGCCGCCTCCATCCGCCATCCCATTCACCTGATCGAGGCCGCCAAGATGGGTGCCGATGTGGCGACAATTCCCCCCAACGTGATCAAGCAGCTCTATAGCCACCCGCTCACCGATAAAGGCCTGGCCGCTTTCCTGAAGGATTGGGCGGCAACCGGGCAGAGCATTGTCTGACGATCTCTGCGTAGAATTCTGCGCCTGGCTCGGCGGCGAACGCCGGGCCGGTGCCAAAACGGTTGAGACCTACGCCCGCGA
>JAKBCX010000322.1 GCA_021807465.1 Pseudomonadota bacterium
TATTTTTGCTCCGGGGCAGTTTTGCGCGGCGGAACGGGCCGGGCAACCAGGCCAAATGGCCGGGCCGGGCCAGATTATCCAGGCCGGGCCGCATTTTTAATGCGGCAGCGTGCCCGAGCTGGCGGCAAGCTGCATGCGGTACTGGCGCGGCGTGTGCCCGGTGGCGCGGCGGAACGCGTAGCAAAAGCCCGATGGCGAGCCAAACCCCATGGAATAGGCGATGGATTTCACGCTCTCGCCGCTGGCCAGCAGGCGCTTGGCGTTATCGATGCGCGTGCGCGCGATATAATCGCCAATCGAGCATTCTCGGCTGGCGCGAAAGCCGCGCGTGAGCTGGCGGATGGACAGGCCGCATAAAGTGGCAAGCTCGGTCAGGGTGGGCGGGCTGCGCACCTCGCGCAGGCGCTCGTCAATCATACGCAGGCGCCAGCCGGCCAAACCTCCCGAGGCGCAGTCCTTGTCCAGCGAAAGGTAATACCGGTTCAGCTCAATGGCGATCTGCACCGCCATCGCCTCGGAATAGGCTTGGCTGGCAAAGCCGGGGCTACGCGCCTCCTGGCCCAGCCGCAGCATCAAATTCTGCACCGCCTCGGAAGGCACGCTGAGCGCGGCCTCCAGCCGCCTGTCCGTCCATTCCATATCCTGGCCAAGCCAGCGCTGGAACATATCCCGCTGCAACAGGCAGAGGATGGAAACCTGGCTGCCGGAATCGCCCTTCACGCGCAGCACCTCGTCCGGCGGCGTCATGAACACGCGGCCCAGCGGCTCAAACCGGTGCGGCGCCCAATGGTCGCGGAAACAGGCCCGGGCATTGGGCCGTGGGGTAACGGCTAGGTCGAGCCAGTAAATATCCCGGCGGATGAAATTCTCGCCCGGCTGGGCAATATCAAACCGCACCACCTGAATCGTGGCCGTGGGCACGCTCAGCTCGGCATCGACGGTCATTACTCCGCGCGAAGTGCCGGAACCGCCGTTCTGTTCAACGGCTATGGCCATTTGCTCGGTCTCTCTATCCTGTCTCTTGTTTTGCTTGCAGGCATTGCTCAGCTTAGCATGACCGGACAAATCCTGGCAATTCGCTTTCCGTCCCGGCGCCGCCACAACGGCCCATGCTCGACATAACAGGCAGTTGCGGCCCCTGCCGGGCAAAGTGATAACCCCCGGCGAGCAAGGAGAACAGAAATTCATGTCCAAGGGGCTTTTTGACCTCACCGGCAAGGTCACGCTGGTAACTGGCGGCAATAGCGGCATCGGGCTGGGCTTTGCCCGCGGCGTGGCCAAATGCGGCGGCGCGGTGGAAATCTGGGGCCGCTCGGCCGAGAAAAACGCGGCGGCCAAGGCCGGGCTGGAAGCGTTCGGCGTGCGCGTCGTCACGCGGCAGGTAGATGTGTCAAAGGAAGACCAGATCATCGCCGGGTACGAGGCGCTGATGAAGGATTTCGGCCGCATCGACTGCGTGTTCGCCAATTCCGGCGCCAGCGCCAAGGCCAACTCCTTTCTGGACCTGTCCAACGAGGAATATCACGACCTCATCAACCTGAACCTGCACGGCGCCTATTACACGCTGCGCGAGGGCGCGAAGCTGATGGTGAAGCGCGCGGAAGGCGGCGAGCCGGGCGGGTCGCTGGTGGCGTGCGGCAGCCTCTCCATGTTCATGGGCCTGCCGGGCAAGCCGCATTATGCCGGCTCCAAGGCGGCTTTGGGGGCCATCATCCGTGGCATGGCGGTGGAGTTTGGCAAACATGCCATCCGCGCCAACATCATCGCCCCCGGCCTTATTTCCACGGGCATGACCGGCGATGACCAAAGCCCCGTGGCCAAGTTCATGGCCGCCAAAACCCCCATCCCACGCGTGGGCTACCCGGAAGATTTCGAGGGCATCGGCGCCTACCTGGCCAGCGATGCATCCTCCTTCCTCACTGGCGAGACCATCACCATCGATGGCGGCTACATGGTCCGCCCGATGTAATCTCCCCGGGGCCTTCATCTCGCGGTGAAGGCCCCTAACTCTTTTATCAAACAGCAATCTGGAGAGCGGCCATGCGGGTTCTCAATATTCACGGCGTCAACGATGTCCGGCTGGACCCCAAAATCCCCACCCCGCCCGGCGATGCGGATGTGGTGGTGAAGGTGAAAGCCTGCGGCATTTGCGGCAGCGACCTCACCTACATCAAATTCGGCGGCATCCACCGGCCCGAAGGCGGCGTGACCCCCATCGGGCACGAGGCCGCGGGCGAAATCGTGGCCGTGGGCGCCAATGTGAAAGATGCGGTTGTCGGCCAGCACGTGGTTATCAACCCCATGAACACGCCCAGCTTCATCGGCAGCGGCGGGCCGGAAGGCGCGTTTAGCGACCAGGTGCTGGTGCGCGATGCCCGCGTGGGCGACAGCCTGCTGCCCATCGCCAACGACCTGCCCTTCGAGATCGCCGCCCTGGCCGAGCCCCTGGCCGTGGCGCTGCACGGCGTGAACCGCTCCAAGGCCAAGCCGGGAGACAAAATGGTGGTGTTCGGCTGCGGCCCCATCGGCCTGGCCATGGTGCTGTGGCTGGTGGACCGCGGGGTTGAGGACGTGATTGCCGTGGACCTGGCCCCGGAGCGGCTGGAACGCGCCAAGGAGATGGGCGCCAAACACGTCATCAACGCCGCCACCGAAAATCTGCGCGAGCGCCTCTTCGCCCTGCACGGCTCGCACCATTATTTCGGCCGCGAGGTGGCCAATACCGATGCGTTCATCGACGCCGCCGGCGGCCCGAACATCCTGTCCGATGTCATCAGCTTCATCCGCTACCAGGGCCGCATGGTCATCACCGCCGCGTACATGAAGCCGGTGACCATAAGCCTGGGCGCGATGCTGACCACCGAGATGGAGCTGACCACCGCCGTTGGCTACCCCACCGAGATGCCCGAAGTGGTGGCCGCGCTGCCGCGCCTGCAAACCAAGCTGGCGAAACTCATCAGCCACCGCTTCAACTTCGACGACGTGTTGAAGGGCTTCGAAATCGCCGCCACGCCGCAATCGGCCAAGGTGATGATCCATTTCGAGGACCAGCCCGC
>JAKBCX010000323.1 GCA_021807465.1 Pseudomonadota bacterium
GTCCGCGATCAGCCGCTGAATTTCGGGCGCCGTGGGGTCTTGGATGGGGGCGGCCACCTCGCGCAAAACGGGGTGGCCCATGCGGGCTATTTTAAGGATCGCCATGGATGCATGATTGCCCTGCCAGAAATGATTTGGCGAGCGCGAATTTTATGCTATAGGCGCCCACAGGTTTGCGGAGGCGGCCAGGGATGGCTGCGCTCCGTGTTTCTCTTTGGGTTCATTTTGGCCAATCGTATAGGGCCGTTTTCAGGAGTTGACGCGCCGGTGCAAGTTCTCGTTCGTGACAATAACGTCGATCAGGCGCTGAAGGCGCTGAAGAAGAAGCTCCAGCGCGAGGGCGTGTTCCGCGAGATGAAGCTCCGCCGCCATTACGAGAAGCCCTCTGAGCGCCGCGCCCGCGAGGCCGCCGAGGCCGTGCGCCGCGCCCGCAAGATGGAGCGTAAGCGCATCGAACGCGAAGGCTTCTAAGCCTTACACCAAGTTGCGGGGCAGCCCGCCGGTGGAGCCGCGGTGGCAAAAGCCCCGCGGTTTTTTGCGTTTGGGGAGATGCTGGGCGCGCTACCCTTTCTGGATAACCAGCAGCCAGGTGCCGTCGGGCTGCTCCAGCAGGTCCAGCGGGTCGTGGCCTTGGTCCGCGGCGGCGCGGGGCACGTTGCGCAGCGGGTCTTCGCCCTTCAGGCGGACGAGCAGGATTTGCCCGGTTTCCATGGTATCCAGGGCCAGGCGGGTACGCACATAGGTCATCGGGCAGGTTTCTGCTGTTATGTCTATGGCTTTGTCGTGGGCGGGCAGGGCGGCTTGGAACATGTTCATTCACTTAATAAGGCTAGACCGGAGCATAACTTTGGGCCACAAGGCTTTGCGATGGATATAAGCATCGAGCGCCTGTGCATAGAGAACGGGCTGAAGATGACAGGTCCGCGCCGTGTGATCGCGCGGGTGTTGTCGGAGGCGACTGACCACCCGGATGTGGACGAGCTGCACCGGCGGGCGAATCGCGTCGATCCGCGCATTTCGCTGGCCACCGTGTACCGTACCGTGAGGCTACTGGAATCCAAGGGGATTTTGGCCCGGCGCGATTTGGGCAGCCGGCGCGCGCGTTATGAGCCGAGCGTGGATAAGCACCATTTTCATCTGGTGGACCAGGAGAGCAGCGCCGTGGTTGAATTTTCTGCCCCCCAGGTGGAGGCCATGCTGCGTGACATTGGCAAGGCGCAGGGGTTTGATGTTGATGTCATCAAGATTGAGCTTTACGGCCGGCGGGCGGGCAAGTGAACCAGACGTTACCCCCCGAATTGCCCCGCTTCACCGTTGGTAATGCAGCGCCCGGCTTTGCCGAGCTGCGCGCCAGCAATTTGGGTGTGCGCCTGGCGGTGAACCAGGACGAGCTGGATGCCGTGCAGGCGCTGCGCTACCAGGTGTTTTACGAGGAAATGGGCGCCAAGGCCGATGCGGCCACGGTGGCCAGCCGGCGCGATTGCGACGAGTTTGACGCGATTGCCGACCATTTGCTGGTGGTGGACCACGATTTGGGCGAGGGCGCCAGCAGCGTGGTGGGCACGTACCGGCTCATCCGCGAGGAAGCGGCGCAGCGCCATGGGCGGTTCTACTCGGAGAGCGAGTACGATATTTCCGCATTGAAGAAATTTGCCGGCAACAAGCTGGAGCTGGGGCGCAGCTGCACGGCCTCCGCCTACCGCAACCGCGCGGTAATGCAGCTTTTATGGCGCGGCATCGCGGCCTATGTGTTCCATTATGGTATAGACCTGATGTTTGGCTGTGCTTCGCTGGCCGGGACCAACCCGGACGCGCTGGCGGGGGAGCTGACCTACCTTGCCACGCACCACATGGCGCCGGAGGCGATCCGCCCGCGCGCTTTGCCCAGCCGCTATGTGGAAATGCGCCGCGAGCCACTGGGCGCCACCGACCCGAAGCGGGCCATGCTGCGCTTGCCGCCGCTGATTAAGGGCTATTTGCGCCTGGGCGGTTTTGTGGGGGACGGGGCGGTGATCGACGAGCAGTTCAACACCACCGACATCTCGATTGTGGTGCAGACGGATCTGGTCACCGATAAATATTACCGGCATTACGAGCGCGAGGCGCGCTAGGCGGGCCGCGAGCGCGCTGCGGGACAAGGATGGAATAATGGCTGAAGATGATCTGAGCGTACCGGATTCGTTGTTGCCGTACGATGAATGGACGCAGGATGCGCTGCGCCAGGTGGTGGTGAACGCGCTGCGCCATGCGGCGCATAACGGGCTGCCGGGCGGGCATCATTTTTATGTGACCTTCAAGACCGCCTATCCGGGCGTGCAGATACCCGAGCGGTTGCGCGCGCAATACCCGGATGAGATGACCATTGTGCTGCAGCACCAGTTCCACGGGCTTCATGTGGATGAAGATGGAAGCGTATTCTCCGTGGGGCTGAGCTTTTCCGGCATTCCCGCGACATTGGTTGTTCCCACGGCGGCCATATCCAGCTTCGCCGACCCGGAGGTGCGCTTTGGGTTGCAATTTGATGTAACCGTACCCGAGCCTGTGGATGTAATGGAAATTCCCGCGCCGGAGGGCGATGACGCCCCCGCCCGCGCCAATGACGCCCCCGCCGACGTGGTGAGCCTGGATGCCTTCAGGAAAAGACAGAAAGACTGAGACGATGAACGTGATGAGCAAACGCGCGCCTGGATTCGCTTATTCACCCATGCTGCCGCTGGGCGAGGACACCACACCCTACCGCAAGCTGGATATTGATGGTGTGTCCACCATCGAGGTTGAGGGCAAAACGGTGCTGAAGGTGAGCGCGGATGCGCTCTCGGCGCTTGCGTTTCAGGCGTTCCACGATGTTTCGCATTTGCTGCGCCCGGCGCATTTGGCGCAACTGGCGAATATCCTGAAGGATGATGAGGCTTCGGAGAATGACCGCTACGTGGCGATGGAGTTTTTGAAGAACGCCGTGATTGCCGCCAGGGGTGTGCTGCCCATGTGCCAGGATACAGGCACGGCCTTGGTGTTTGGCAAGAAGGGCCAGCGCGTTTGGGTGGAAGGCG
>JAKBCX010000324.1 GCA_021807465.1 Pseudomonadota bacterium
GGGTAAGCAAGGCCCATAGCGTGATGCCAAATTGGCGCCAGGACGTGCCGCCGCCAGCCAGCATGACGAGGCGGCAATTAAGCATGATTTCGCGGTCGGTAAGCGGGCGTGTTGTACCATCCGGTAGAGTAAGGCTGGAAGCAATCAGCCCGCTCACCACATCATCGCCCGGTTCTGCACGCCGGCGCGCGATGAGGTCCAACAGCATGGTCTCGACGGTTTTAGCCGCTGCCGCGCGTTCTTCCGCCGCGATGCTATGCGACCCTGTCCTTATCAGCGCGTTGCGGAATGGCAGAGACGCCTCGCCCTCCATGCCTACCGCGCGGGTGATTGTGTGCACGGGCACGCGGGCGCAAAGTTGCAGATTCAGCTCGGCACGGTTCTGACGTTTTAATCCTTCCACAAGTGTATTGACGATGTCGTTGATCCAGCGTTCGCGCCACCAGCCAATAGCGCGGGGTTTGACGAACATTGGCTGCATCGTTGCGCGGTGGCATCTATGTTCGGGGTCGTCCATTTCCAGGAATGAGAGGCGGCGATCGCCGTTAGGCGAGGGTAGCCGCAAAATTTCCATGGAGAGATGCGTGGTGTCGCGGAAGGCCTTTTCGCAGGTTTGGAAGCTAAAGCATGTATAGCCCGGCTTGCCTTGTGCGGCGGCATGGCGGTGATGTTGCGGCAGACCAAGCAGATCTCGCAAATAACCTCTATGAACCGCTGCTTTTTCGCGCAGCCCATTCATGCCCGGGTTAACATCTTCCTCGACGAGATTGCCAATTTCCAATGCCTCGCGGCGCACATCGTAAAGCTCTTCATAAAGCGGGTCGTCGGCAAGCAAGGCTTCGGTCATATGCGTCCTCGGTCGTAGCGAAGTTGGGCAATTTAGGAGCCGCGCCTGTTCTACCCAGGCTTGGCGTTGATCCCCCGGCAAGAAATTCGATATTTAGAATATAATATCCGTATATAGATTAAAGAGTCAAGCCGACTCACTCGGCAAATTAAAACTTAAAGAATTTTATTCGTAATTTAGAATAGATTTCTTGAATAATGTTCATAGCCGAATTATGGCTGAACCTGATTACATGGCAGGGGAAACGGCGAAAATGTCCAATCTTATCACCACCCTTCCCGTTACGCTGGACCAGGCACTGGCGCCGGCATGGCTGACTGGCGCGCTGGCGCCTGAAACGGGCGGCGCCCCGGTTACCGCGGTGGAGATTGTGGAGGTGATTCGCACCGTGGCCACCAAGGTGCGTTTCACCGCCGTGTGCGGGGCCGTACCGGGCGGCAAATTGGCGCTGTGCCTGAAAGGGTTTCTGGATGCCGAACCGCAAACCATGCGCGGCGGGGCCACAACTATGCTGGAAGCGGATTTCTACCGCCTGCTTGCACCGCGCCTGACCATCCGCCGCCCGCCTTGTGTGGCCACCATCATCGACCGCGAGGCACCGCTGGGCATTGTGATTATGCGCGACCTGATTGCGGCAGGCGCGCGATTCTGCTCTGCGCTGGAGCCGTTCAGTGCGGATGAGACGGCGGAGAGCCTGGCACAGCTTGCCCGGCTGCATGCCGCAAGCGGGCTGCTGCCGGAGTTGCCTTGGGTGAAACCGCGGCTTCCGGATTTTGTTAAGAACCAGTATGTGCCGAAGCCCGTGCTGCAGGAGATGCTGAACGGCCCGCGTGGCGAGGGATTATGTGCCCGCACGCGCGATGCGGGATTGCTGTTGCAGGCACTGGCCGTGCTGGCAGAGCGCGATGCGGCCTGGCCGTCTTTCCTCATCCATGGCGATTGCCATGCGGGTAACATTTATCGCACGGCGGACGGGCCGGGGCTGATTGATTGGCAGATTCTGCAGCGCGGCGGCTGGGCGCTGGATGTAGCCTACCATATTAACGCCGTGCTGCCGGTGGAGGTTGCGGAGCACGAGGAACGGCGCCTGCTGGGGCATTACCTGGAGACAATGCGCGGGCTAGGGGCCGATATGCCGGATATGGAAACGGCCTGGGCCAATTACCGCGTGGCGCTTGTGTATGGGTATTATCTATGGTCGATCACGCGGCGCGTGGACCCGGCGATTACTAATTTATTCACCCAGCGGCTGGGCCATGCCTTGATGCGGCATGGCAGTTTTAGGCTGCTGGGGGTGTGACTTGTAGCGGCTATAGCGCCCGGCCCAGTCTTTCGGCCATCAGACGCTCGATCTGCCGGCGCGCCACCTTGTTGCTGGGCAGCATGGGTACATCTTCGCGCGCAATGGCCACATAGGCGCGCGGCACTTTGTAGCTGGAGAGGCGCTGGCGCAGTTTTGTTTCGATTTCCGTGAAATCGAGCACGGCACCCTCACGCGGCACCACGGCAGCGGCCACGAGCTGGCCCCGCTCTTTGTCTGGCAGGCCGACCACATAAGCGGAATGCACGCCTTCAAGCTGCTGCATTTCCTGCTCCACCTCGGCGGGTGAGACATTGGAGCTGGCGGTCTTTATCATGTCGCCATCGCGGCCCGTGAACAGGATGCGCTTACCTTTGGCCACGCCCATATCTCCGGTGTGGTAGAAGCCATCTGGCGTGAAATATTCCGCGCGCTCGATTTTGTGCAGGCCGGGGCTAAGCGCATAGCCGCGCACCTGAATTTCGCCGCGCTCGCCTTCCGGCACGGTATTGCCGTTTTCATCGGCCAGCCGCACCTCGAAACGTTCGGCGATATGGTCGAGCGGCGCGCAGAGCGGGTAGCCCGGCACGCGTTGCTCATCGGCATAGGAATAAGGCCCGAGCGTTTCCGACATGCCGAGCGCCCAGATGGTCGGCATCTGCGGCATGGACTTCAAATCTTCCTCGGCCAGCACGCTGCCCATGGCAAAGCGGCTGGAGCTCATCGTGCCCTCGGTGCAGGTAACGATTGCGCCTGCCGCCAGGCTTGGCAGCAGGTACATCATGAGTCCGCCAACCCAGAACATGGGCAGCGGCGCTGGCACTTGCTTGTGCCGTTCGATGCTCAGCATGGGCCGCAGCCAATGGGTGCGGAACAGCACCGGGCCGTGATTATGCTTC
>JAKBCX010000325.1 GCA_021807465.1 Pseudomonadota bacterium
GTGCACGCAAGTACCGGGCAGCCACTTTTCGCTCAAAAGCATTGAACATCAGCCAAGCACCTTAGCCAGCGCGTCCTGCACGGAAAGTTCTAAACGCTCGCCAGTTTCACGGCGCTTCAGCTCTACCTGCCCGTTCGCGGCGCCACGCGGGCCCACGATAATGTGCCATGGATGCCCCATGAGATCCGCTTCGGCAAATTTAACGCCAGCACGCTCCTCGCGGTCGTCGTACAACCCGTCCGCGCCAAGTTGATTGTGCAGGTTTTCACAAATACCATCGGTGGCGGCATCTCCCTGACGCAAATTCAATATAGCCGCGCGATAGGGGGCCACTGCGTCGGGCCAGATGATACCCGCTTCATCGTGCCGGGCCTCGATAATGGCGCCAACAAGCCGGGACACGCCAATGCCGTAGCAGCCCATTTCGGGGAAAAATTTCTGCCCGTCCGCTCCCGTTATGGCGAAATTCATAGCCCGAGAATATTTCTGGCCCAGATAGAAAATCTGCCCGACCTCAATCCCCCTGCCCTCGCGCTGGCGCCCGGCCGGAATTTTATCCCATTGCGCCGTATCGTGCTTTTCATCAGTAGCGGCATAAATGCTCGTCATTTTCTGATAGAACGCCTCAACATCGGTTTCTGTCAGGGCGTTGCCCGTCTCGAATGCGGCATCATAAAACACCCCGCTTTCCCCCGTGGGGGCAAGTACGTGAAATTCATGTGAGAGATCGCCGCCAATTTGCCCCGTGTCAGCACGCATGGGAATTGCCGTAATACCCATGCGCTGAAACGTGCGCATATAGGCCAGCATCATCTTTTTATACGCCGCCAACGCGCCGGCATAATCGGCATCGAAGCTGTAAGCGTCCTTCATCAGAAATTCACGTCCGCGGAGTACGCCGAAACGCGGCCGCACCTCATCGCGGAATTTCCATTGAATATGGTAGGGGGTCTGAGGAAGGTCGCGATAGCTTTTGATGGAATCGCGTACGATAGAAGTGATCATCTCCTCATTCGTCGGCCCATAGAGCAAATCGCGATCATGCCGGTCCGTAATACGCAGCATCTCTTTGCCATAGGCGTCGTAACGGCCGCTCTCGCGCCACAAATCCGCGCTCTGGATTGTCGGCATCAGCATTTCCTGCGCGCCAGCCTTATCCTGCTCCTCGCGGACAATCTGCATAATCTTGTTGAGAACACGATACCCAGATGGGAGCCACGCATATATGCCAGACGCCATTTGCCGGATCATGCCCGCACGCAGCATCAACCGGTGCGAGGCAATTTGAGCATCCGACGGCGTTTCTTTGAGGGTCGGAATCAGGCTTTGGGACAATCGCATATTCAACCTTTAGCGAGGGTTTGAGGTTTATTTGTGTTCGGGGGCGCGCTTCGCTGTTCCAACCAGCGGTCCACCCAATGCCGGCAGGGTGTTTCCACCAACGCGTAAATCGAAACCGTCAGCAGCAGGGTAATCGTGAGCATGCTGGCAGCAAACAGCAGGGCGTGGCTCTTGGGCGTCCAGCCGCTGTGCTGAAAATATTGGCACGTCAGGAGTTCGGCAATCGCGAAGGTCATGTAAAAGGCGTATGATCTCCTGCCCAGCCAGAATAATGCCAAACGCCGGCCGAGTACCGGGGGCAATTCCGTATCTGCCTGCATCAAAAAAGCAAATAATACGAGCCAAAGCCCTATTACGGCCGCCAAATCCACTCCAATCGCCGCAGAAACCAGAACTAGAATTACGCCACCGGCAAGGCTCGCGTGACGTACGATTTGGTAATCCGCACACATGGCAATAACACGGGTTGTTGCCATGCCAATAATGAATTCAGGGAAGAACCTGAATAAGCCATCGGCAAAAGTCAGGTTCAGATTGTAGCCGTTGAATACAAATATCAGGCCGAGCGAGGTGGCACTGACAATCATTATCTGCATTGCCACCAGTGGGCCAAGATAGGTCAACAACGACAATAAAAACGGAAAAACGAGGTAGCCCGCCCATTCCGTGCTGATCGACCATGAGGGGTAATTCCAGGCACCGTGGCTGCTGCCCCCCCAACCTTGCACCAGGAAGAGATTTTGGACCAGCGTTGGCAAGCTGAAGCGCCCGGAATCGTGCGGTGCCAAGCCATGCAGCCTTGCTACAACGACAAGAACAGCGAGGATAACAATGGTAGCCAAATGGACTGGATAAAGGCGCGCAAGGCGCTTGCTCAAAAAGCGGCTTACTGCCCCGATCGACGGCAATTTGAGGCCTGGCGCCGCAAACGCCTCTTTGGGATTTATGTACCCATTAAACTCAGGATGCACCCGCGCCAGGATAAGCCCGGACAGGATAAAAAAGCCATCCACACCTAAGTACCCATGCCGGATCAAATCTGCCGCAGGCCCCAGAAAACGGGAAAAGTTCAGATACAAATCTACATGGTAAACGAACACCCACAGCGCGAACACCGCGCGGCAGACGGTAAGATCGGTTAATTCCTGCTTCGTGTTCATGGGCTATCCCGTCCTAACCAAATAGAAAGAAGCCCGCCAGCCCTATTTGGGCGGCGGGCCAAGTTCAGGGAGGAAACGCCAGTCACACGGCAGGATGAAGAACCAAACCTCACCCTGCGGCTATAATGCACTGCACAAATCATACTCGTCCAGAAAAAAGCCGCCGAGATTCGCATGTATCTTAGTCACGGGAACGAAAATTGATGGAATTTTCAACCGGCAGACCAAAATAAAACCAAGCTCCATCCATTTTTTGTTCAAACCTGAATAGCATGCACCTCAACCAACGGCTTTTTACCGAAATGTCTGCCCATAATCTTGCGCAAACCAGCTTTCGCGGCTCCTAAAAATGCTGTGTCGTCATTTCGTATATCGGCGCGCAGCCGGTGCAGCAGCCCGCCAAACTCCTCCTCCACCTCACTCCTCAGCCCGGCCTCAGCCTCATCCAATAGGCCCGGGGCAGAGACTTGCGGTGCACCAAGCAACCGTCCGTTACCATCCATGGCAAAACTGCCAACAACCACGCCATTGAACAGCAT
>JAKBCX010000326.1 GCA_021807465.1 Pseudomonadota bacterium
CGGCGCTCGTCTTTATTGTCTCCAGCGAGATGTTCCCGGGACGTGAAACGCCAACTCCCTCGCGCAGCCATGCCTTCGATACTGGTGCCGCCTGGGGCAGCCTGGCGCTACAAGCCACGCTGCTGGGTTGGCACGCCCATGCCATGGTGGGGGTGGAATGGGACAAGGTAAACGCCGCGCTGAACGTACCGGCAAACCACCATGTGCAGGCCGCCATCGCCATCGGCCGGCAAGGCCCCGCCAGCCTGCTGCCCGAGGCCCTGGCCGCGCGCGAAACCCCCAGCCCGCGCAACAAGGTGGCGGATTGGACATTCGAGGGCGGGTTTTAGGCACGGGGATTCGGTCCCTGCTATATCTCCGTAATGCCCGCCTTCTGCCGTAATTGTGATGCCACTGTGCCGGGCGCCGCGTGCCCGGCTTGCGGCAGTGTGCGCATTGTGCGGCATGAGCAGGTTTTTTCGCTCAGCATCGGGCATATTGATTGTGATGCGTTCTTCGCGTCCATCGAGAAGCGTGACCACCCGGAGTGGCGGGATTTACCGGTGATTGTGGGGGGCGGCGCGCGCGGGGTGGTCTCCACCTGCTGTTATGTGGCGCGGCTTTACGGGGTGCGCTCGGCCATGCCCATCTTCAAGGCGCGGCAGCTTTGCCCGCAGGGCATCTTCGTGCCGCCGGATATGCGCAAATATGCCGCTGCCTCGCGCCAAATTCGGGGGATGCTGGAGGCGCTGACGCCACTGGTGCAAATGCAGTCGATAGACGAGGCGGTGCTGGATTTGCGCGGCACGGAGAGCCTGCACAAGGCGCCGCCGGCCATCGTTCTCAACCGGCTAGCGCGGCGTGTGGAGGCGGAGCTTGGCATAACCATTTCCATCGGGCTTGGCCCCAACAAGCTGCTGGCCAAGCTGGCGGCCGAGCGGGGCAAGCCGCGCGGGTTTTACGTGTTTGGCAACGAGGCCGCCACTGTTCTAGCGCCCGAACCCGTGGGGATTCTGCCCGGTATAGGCCCGGCGCAGGTAAGGCGGCTGGAGGCGCTGGGCATAACCACACTGGGCCAGTTGGCGGCGCTGGAAAACCATGCGGCGCTGCGGCTGGGCGATGAGGGGCCAATGCTGGCGGCACGGGCGCGGGGTGAGGATGCGCGGGCGGTAAATCCGGGGCGGGAGAGCAAATCGATAAGCGCCGAGACCACGTTTGCCACGGATTTGCGGGAACCGGCGGCGCTGGAGGGCGAGCTATGGCGCCTGTGCGAGAAGCTGGGCCGCCGCTTGCGGGCCGAAAACCAAGCGGCTGCCGGGCTGGTGCTGAAGCTGAAGACAGCGCAATTCGCCACCCGCACACGCAGCCAGCGCCTGCCCAACCCCACGCAACTGCCCGAGACGATGTTCGAGGCCGCACGCGCCCTGCTGGCGCGCGAGGCCGATGGCACGGCGTTCCGGCTGATTGGCATTGGCGCGGCGCCGCTGGCGCCAGAGGAATTGGCCGACAAGGGTGACCTTGCCGACACGCAAACCCTGCGCCGCCGCGCGCGCCAGGAGGCTATCGACTCCTTACGCGCGCGGTTTGGGGATTCATCGATTCGCCGCGGCCGCGCTTAGGGCGCGGGCGAGATCGTCAATCAGATCCTGCGTATCTTCCAGGCCCACGGACAGGCGGATCACCCCATCCGTAATGCCCAGCCTGGCGCGCTCCTCTGGCCCGATACGCATGTGCGTGGTGGTGGCGGGGTGGGTGGCGAGGGATTTGGTGTCACCCAGATTGTTGGAGATGGTGATGATCCGCATCGCGTTCATGAAGCGGAAAGCCGCTTCCTTGCCGCCTTCCAGCTCGAACGTCACCATCGTGCCGCCGCCGCTCATCTGGCTCATGGCCAGCGCCTTTTGCGGGTGCGAGTCCAGCGTGGGGTACAAAGCGCGCTTCACGCCCGGCGCCTTTTCCAGGTAACGCGCAATGGTTTCGGCCGAGGCGCCTTGGGCCGCGAGGCGCAGATGCAGCGTTTCCAGCCCTTTCAGCGTGACCCAGGCGTTAAAGGGCGACATTGCGGGGCCGGTGTTGCGGAAGAAGGGCTGGTACACCTCCTCGATCCATTTTTTGCTGCCCAGCACGGCGCCGCCTAGCACGCGGCCTTGGCCGTCCATGTGCTTGGTGGTGGAATAGACCACCACATCCGCGCCCATTTCCAGCGGCTTTTGCAGCAGCGGGGTGGCGAATACATTGTCCACCACCACAATGCCGCCGGCCTTATGCGTCAGCGCCGCCACTTCGCGCATATCCACAATGTCCAGCATCGGGTTGGAGGGGGTTTCCAGCAGCACGAGCGCGGTGGGCTTGGAGAGGGCAGCGCGCCATTCATCGAGGCTGGAGCCTTCCACGAACACGGTCTCGATGCCGTATTGGGGCAGCAAGGTGGAGACAATCCAATGGCAGGAGCCAAACAAGGCCCGCGCCGCCACAACGCGCTGCCCGGCCTTAAGCCCGCATAGCAAAGCCGAACTGACCGCCGCCATGCCCGTTGCCGTGCAGCGGCAGGCTTCCGCGCCCTCTATCTTGGCCAGGCGCTGCTCTAGCATCTGTACCGTGGGGTTAGCGAAGCGGGAATATTGGAAATGCTGAACCTGGTTGGTGAACACCGCCTCGGCCTGCTCGGCATTCTCGTAGGCAAAGCCGGAGGTGAGAAACAGGGCCTCGGCATTTTCATCCAGATTGCTGCGGATGCGCCCGGCATGGATGAGGTCTGTGGCAAGGCGGGTTTTTGGCGTGTCGGTCATCGTGGCTCTCCATTGGTCGCCCAGCCACGAAACACATGGCGCAATACCGCCATGAGCCTCTTTAGCGCTTGTTTAACTCCTGGCCCAAGCCAGCCTCGCCGCAATCCGGCTGGACAAATCACGAGGTATATTCCGCCTACGCCCGCCCGCTTGCGCGGTCAATCCGTCCAGACTAATAGGGAGCCACTGGGCGGGTATGATGTAATGGTAGCCTGCTAGCTTCCCAAGCTCGATGCGCGGGTTCGATTCCCGCTACCCGCTCCA
>JAKBCX010000327.1 GCA_021807465.1 Pseudomonadota bacterium
AGCCGCGCGCCAAGGCGAGGTGTGGGTGATAGACCCGCGCCGCAGCGATACGGTGGGCTTTGCCACGCACCATATGGCGCCGCTGCCGGGCACCGATTACGCCGTGTTGGCCTATGTGGTGCGGGCGCTGCTGGAAGATGGCGCGCCCAATGCGCAGCCTGCGGTGGGGATTGAGGAATTGCGGGCGGCGGTTGCGCCCTTCACGCGGGAATATGCGGCGCGTTTGGCCGGGCTGAAGGAGGAGGAGCTGGATGTGTTCCTTGCCTCCATCCGCAAGGCCGGGCGCGTGGCCATGGAGGCGGGCACGGGCATTACCATGTCGCGCGGCGGCAACCTGACCATTTGGCTGGCCTGGGTGATTATGGTGCTGACCGATTCCATGAACCGCCCGGGCGGGGTGGCGTTTCACCCCGGCTTCATCAACCGGCTCGATTTGGCGCCGGTGCCGGTGTTCGATACGCCGACGCATCCCGGCCCGGCGAGCCGGCCGGAGCTGCCGGGCATTGTGGGAGACTGGCCGTGCTCGGCCCTGCCGGATGAGATTGAGGCAGGGAACATCAAGGCGTTCCTGAATCTGGGTGGGAGTTTGCTGCGTTCCTTCCCAGATGCGAATGCGCTGGCCCCCGCGCTGCGGAAGCTGGACTTGCTGATGAGCATCGAAATTATCGAGAACGAGACCACGGCGCTTTCCTCCCATGTGCTGCCAAGCAAGGACCAGTTGGAGCGGCCGGATTTCACCTTGTGGGATTTTCTCTCGGCGCGGGTGAATGCCCAATATACCCCGGCGATGGTGGAGCCGCTGGGCGAGCGCCGCGCCGCCTGGTGGATTTTTGCCGAATTGATGAAGCGCCTGGGGGCCGAGCCGCCCGGCCCGTTGCCGGAAGATGACCGTGAACCGGGCGCGGATGACGAGGCACTGGCGCGGCTGGTGACACATGCGCGCTGCTCGTTCGAGGAACTGGCCGCGCGGCGTTATGTGGAAGAGCCGTTGGAACTGCCCGCGAAATGGGTGGAAGAGCATATTGCGCGCTTTGGCGGCTGGCATGTGGCGCCGGCCGCCTTGTGCGAGGAACTGGCGCGGGTGAGTGCGGCGCATCTGGTGGAGCGGTCCGCGCCTGGCAGCTTCAGCCTCATCCCCCGCCGCCAGCGCCGCCATGTGAATGCGCAGTTTTTATTTTTGGGCGATAAGCCCGAGCTTTTGCTGCACCCGGAAGATGCCAGCGCGGAAGGGTTTGCGAATGGCCAGCCCGTTATCGTGCGCAGCGCACGGGGCGAGGTGCGTGGTGTGGTGAAGCTGGATGAGGGGATGCGGCGCGGGGTTGTCTCATTCCCGCACGGGCATGAGCAGGCTAATGTGAATGTGCTGACCGATGCCCAGGCGGCGGACCGGCTGACCGGCATGGCGGCTTATTCCGGATTCGCCGTTACGCTGCATCCGGCGGCAGCAGAATGCGCTGCGGGTGAGTGAAAACCTCGAATCCGTCATCGCGCGCCACCGCAATGAGGGTGATACCAGCCGCCTCGGCCTCGCGCACAGCGCGCGCGGTGGGCACTGAGATGGCGGCGAGGATTCCCGTGCCGAATCTGGCGGCTTTTTGAATCAGGTCGAGCGAGACGCGGCTGGTAAGCAGCACCGCCCCTGCAGCGCCATGGCGGCCCTGCCGCGCCACGGCGCCGATGAGCTTGTCCAGCGCGTTATGGCGGCCAATATCCTCGCGCACAGTTAAATCCTGGCCCGGAACGAAAAAGCCCGCGGCGTGGACGGCGCGGGTTTCGTTGTTCAGAGCTTGCTGCCGGGACATTTGCCGGAAGGCGGCGGCGATTTCCCCGGCCTTCATTGTGGCCTGAGCTGTTACTTTTGGCGCAGGCTTTGTTGCTTCCTGTAAACTTTCCAGCCCGCACAGCCCGCACCCTACCGGCCCCGCCAGATGGCGCCGACGTGCCTCCAGCCGCGCACGCGCCGGGGCGGCGAGGCTCATGCGGCATTCGATCCCGGCTTCAACCGTGATGATCTCCAGCGCGGTGATGTCGGAGATGGTTTCGATAATGCCTTCGGACAGGGAAAACCCCGTGCAGAAATCGTCCAGCGCTGTGGGGCTGGCCATCATCACCGCAAAGCTCTGGCGGTTATAGCTCATCGCCACCGCCACTTCTTCCGGCAAGGCGCGCGGGGCAGGGCGGGTTTGGCCGTTGCGCCAGCATGTGGCCGGGGCTTGCACCACCGGCTTCACGGCTGTGCCGCCAGCATGGCCCGCGCGCGGGCCAGGTCTTCCGGCGTGTTGATGTTCCAGAAGGCGGAATCTTCCGGGAATTCTACCAGTGTATGCGGAATGAGCGCCAGAAAGTCGCGCACGCGGCGCATACCGCTGGCCAGCGCGGCATCCAGTTGTTCTGCCAGGGTGCAGGGCCACAGGCCGGTAACCGGGTGTGCCCGCCCCCCGCTGGCGGCAATGGCGGCGCCGGTGCCGCGCGCCTCCGCCAAGCGCGCGGCGAGGTTGGCGGGAAGAAACGGACTGTCGCCAGGGGAGGTGAGCACGGCGTCAGCGCCAAGTTCGCGGCCCCACAGCATGGCGGTGTGGATGCCTGCCAGAGGTCCGAGGCGGCCAAGGCGGGCATCGGCGCGGATTTCCAGCCCCAGCGGCGCGAATAATGCCGGGGGGCTGTTTGTGTTGAGCAGCAGCGCGCTGGTTTGCGGGCGCAGCCGCGCCACGACCAGTGCGAGCATAGAGTCCGGCCCCAATGCGAGCAGCCCTTTATCGCCGCCGCCCATGCGCTGCGAGCGCCCGCCCGCGAGGATGGCGCCGGGGATCATGGCCATTCCGCCGCGTGGGCACGGACGAAGCGGGCGATTTCGTCCGGCGCGTTGAGCGGCAGGAGCGCGCGAGCGCCTATGTCCGGCGCTGCATCGCTGGCTATGGCCAATATGCTGGGGTCGTGCGGGTAGAAAGGGGGTTTGCCCAGGCTGGGCCTGTAGATTTCTATTTTCGGAATTTCAGCCAGCTTGAAACCCTCAATGAGGAT
>JAKBCX010000328.1 GCA_021807465.1 Pseudomonadota bacterium
CTGGTGGGCGCTGGCGCTGCCAGTGCTGGCGGTATTCCCCGTTTATCCTCTGGTTTGGTACGCGCTGCACCGCTACGTGCTGCACGGGCGCTGGCTATATAAGATGAAATGGTCCGCGGCGTTGTGGAAGCGCATCCATTTCGACCACCACCAAGACCCGCACAAGCTGGAAGTGCTGTTTGGCGCGCCCTACAATACCATTCCCACCATGGCGGTGGTTACGGGGCCTGTGGGTTACGCGCTGGCGGGCTGGCCGGGGGCTGCCGCGGCATTCGCCACGGCGCTGATAACAACTTGTGTTTACGAGTTTATTCATTGCATTCAACATTTGAATTACAAGCCCAAGAGCCGCTTGCTGCAGAAGCTGAAGCGCGACCATCTTGTGCATCATTTCCATAACGAGAACGGCAATTACGGAATTGTGAGCTTCACGCCGGACAAGGTGTTTGGCTCCTACCATGCCGATTTGCGCGGCTGGCCCAAAAGCCCGAGCGTGTTCAATCTGGGTTACGATGTTGAGGAAGCACGGCACTACCCGTGGGTAATGGAACTAACCGGCGCGCCGCCGCGCGACAAGCCAGCCGCCGCGCGCGATGCCAGCCAGGAGGGAATAATTTGAGCACGATCGAGATTGTACCGGTTGACAGCAAGAAGCTACTCAAGCGGTTTATTCTGCTCCCCGAGCTTCTGCATAAGGATGACCCTTACTATATCGCGCCCCTGCACATGGAGCGGGAAGAGGCGCTGACGGCAAAGAATCCGTTTTTCGGCCATGCCGAGGTGCAGTTCTGGCTGGCGGTGCGCGACGGGCGCGATGTGGGGCGGATTAGCGCGCAGATCGACAATCTCGCGCTGAGCATACGGCCGGATGCGGCCGGCATGTTCGGGATGATCGCGGCGGAGAATGATCCGGCGGTGTTCCAGGCGCTGCTGGATACGGCGGCGGGCTGGCTGCGCGCGCGCGGCAAGGCGCGGATGGAAGGGCCGTTCAACCTGAACATCAACGAGGAGACCGGGCTGCTAGTGGATGGGTATGATGCCCCACCCGTGGTGATGATGGGGCACGACAAGCCCTATGTGGCGCAGCGGCTAGAAGAATATGGGCTGGTGAAGGAGAAGGATGTTTATGCCTATCTCTACGATATTACCCACGATCTTCCGAAATCGGTACGGCGCCTGCTGGACCGCGAGCTGCCGAAGGAGATTACCGTAAGGCAGCTGGATTTGAAGCGGTTGAGGGAAGAAATTCGTAACGTTACCGATATTTTTAACGATGCGTGGTCGGGGAACTGGGGCTTTGTGCCCTGGACGGAAACGGAAGCCGACTACATCGCCAAGGCGCTGAAGCCGCTGCTGGACCCGAAGCTGACCAGCCTGGTGGAGCGCAATGGCGAGCCGGTGGGGTTCATGATCGGGCTGCCGAATTTGAACGAGGCAATACGGGATTTGGACGGCAAGATGCTACCCTTTGGCTGGGCCAAGCTGCTTTGGCGGCTGAAGGTGAGCGGAGTAAAAACGGCGCGCGTGCCGCTGATGGGCGTACGGCGCGCGGCGGCGCAGGATATGATCGGCGGGCTACTGCCATTCCTCATGATCGACATGGTACGGAAAGAGGCGCTGCAGAAGGGCTTCACACACATCGAACTCTCATGGATTTTAGAGGATAATCTGCCAATGCGGCGGATGAATGAGAGTTTGGGGGCCAAGGCGTATAAGACTTACCGGGTATACGATAAGGCGATTTAGAGCCAGTTTTTCGCGCGGTACCAGGCTATGGTTTGCCGGAAACCATCTGCAAGGCTGATGTTTGGCATGTAGGGCAAGGCCTCGTGCGGGCGCACCACCCAATCCGGGTACAGCAACTCGCGGGCTTTGCCATTGTTGAAAACCGGGTTTTTGCCAAACCGGCCCGAGAGGGCACCCACAGCGCGCACGAGGGCCGGTGGAACATGGGCCAGCCGCGCAGACCGCCCCTGGGCGCGGGCGGCTTCGGCCATAATCTCATCCATGCCGTAATCGCCGCCGGGTAGAGCAAACAAGCCGGACGGGGCCGGACCCAAAGCAAGCTGGGCGAGAGCTTGCGCGGCATCTGTAACATGCAGCGCACTGACACGGCCACGGCTGATGACGGGGATGATGGGCCAGCCGGCTGCCTTGAATACGGAGAGTGTGACTTTATCCCATGGCCCGTACAAGGCTGGCGGGCGGATAATGGTGAGCTGGTGCGGCGCATCCGCGTACACTGTGCGCACCGCCTCTTCGCCCGCGTGCTTGGAAAAGGCGTAGTTGGAAATATGCGGCTCTCGTGCGGCCAAAGTTGAAACATGGATGAAATGCGCGGCAGGCGCGTGCTGGCGGGCTGCCAGGGCCATGTTGCGGGCGCCATCGCGGTTGGCACGCAGGGCTTTGGCGAGGCTGGAGGCGGCGATGAGTCCGGCCGCGTGGATGACGGCATCGGCGCCCATGGCCAATTCCGCGAGGGCCTCAGGCTGGTTCAGCCTGCCAGAAACCGCTTCGAATTCGATACCTTCCCAGAATTCGTGTGCCGGGTTGCGGCGGGTGAGGATGCGGATGCGTGCACCTTGCCCGGCCAGCGCCTTTACCAGATGCAGGCCGAGAAACCCCGTCGCCCCGGTGAGGGCGACAACGCGGCTCATGCCGCCCCGGCTATGGCGGGCGGGGTGCCGAAGGCGCCATCCAGATACATGGCGCGGGCGCGCGAGCGGCTGAGCTTGCCGGAGGAGGTTTGCGGCAGGCTGCGCGGCGGCACCAGCACCACTTGGGTTTCCAGCCCCTGGCGGCCGCGGAAAAACTTGGTGATGTCGTGGATAAGTTTTTCACGCGCGGCGGGGTCGGTTGTACGGCATTGCACCAGCACCACCACCTCTTCCTCAACCCCGGTATCGACCGAAAACACGGCAACATCACCGCTGCGTAAGGACTCAATGCCAGCCTCCGCCGCCCATTCCAGATCCTGCGGCCACACATTGCGGCCATTAACAAGGATGAGGTCTTTGGC
>JAKBCX010000329.1 GCA_021807465.1 Pseudomonadota bacterium
AGCCGACATCCAGCCCTATCTGGACCGCCGCCGCCCCGGCCAGTCACGCTTTACCACCCAGCGCCAGGAGCCGGACCAGGTGAAAATCCTCTCCGGCGTGTACGAGGGCAAGACCACCGGCACGCCCATCTCGCTGTTCATCGAGAATGTGGACCAGCGCTCGAAAGACTACGCCAACATCGCCGCAAGCTATCGGCCCGGCCATGCCGATATTGCCTATGACATGAAATACGGCCACCGCGACCCGCGCGGTGGCGGGCGCTCATCGGCCCGTGAAACCGCCATGCGCGTGGCCGCCGGGGCCATTGCCCGCAAGGTGCTGGGCGAGACCGTGCGCATACGCGGCGCCATGGTGGCGCTGGGCGAGCACCATGTAACCGATACACGCTGGGACTGGGCCGAAGTGGACCAGAACCCGTTTTTCTGCCCGGACCCCGTGGCGGCATCGGCCTGGGAGGGGGTTCTCGATGGCGTGCGCAAGGATGGCTCCTCGCTAGGCGCGGTGCTGTATGTGGAGGCCGAGGGCGTGCCACCCGGGCTGGGTGCGCCGCTCTATGCCAAGCTGGATGCCGAGATTGCCTCCGCGCTGATGAGCATAAACGCCGTGAAGGGTGTGGAAATTGGCGATGGCTTCGCCGCGGCGCGGCTGCGGGGCGAGGACAATGCCGATGAGATGCGGATGAAGAACGGAAAGGTCGAATTCCTCTCCAACCATGCGGGTGGCATTCTGGGCGGCATCTCCACCGGGCAGACCATCGTGGCGCGTTTTGCTGTTAAGCCCACCAGCTCCATCCTCACCCCCAAGCTCAGCGTCAGCGCCGATGGCGAGGAGGTGGAGGTGTTCACCAAGGGCCGCCACGACCCCTGCGTGGGCATACGCGCCGTGCCGGTGGGCGAGGCCATGCTGGCCTGCGTGCTGGCGGACCATTTGCTGCGGCACAGGGCGCAGACGGGGCGGTAGGCTTGTTTTTTCTTGGGGCTGTTTGAGCAGCCCCTTAGCCTGGCTGAGTATCGTCAGCTTTATTTATGGATCTGTCGGTAAACCACGCAACTCCGAATCAAGCTCATGAAAACAGCCATCGAAAAGAACACAAATAAGGCTGCACTCACTATATGTAATAATCCGTTAAAGCCAATGATAAGCCATCCCGCTAGATTCCCTGACTTCTGAGCTATGTTATCGGCTACCAGCGGCGCATAGTGCCAGAATACAGCGGCGGTAGCAGCGAGCGCCACACGGCACTCATTTTTCTCCCAAAACTTAGGCCAGGGACTTTGCTTATTCAACTCCATATCCTCCAGCTTCACACGATCTTGAAGACGCAAAAACAACCTAATACCTAAAGGTTTAGCCTCATATTTCGCTCGCTCCCAATCATGTTTGAGCAACAATGCTACACGCAGGCAAAACTTTTCCAGCTCAGCATCGCTGCGGTCAGTTTTCAGCTTTTTGACTGCCGCTAGTATTTCATTGTCGTCGTCGTCAAACGGATTCAGATTGACTGCAAAAGCCGCGCGCAATTCGTCCAGTTTATTATTTCTATCACAGACACCAGCGCCACGCGCGTGACAAACTTCACGTGTAAGAGAGCGTATCTTGTCACGCCATGGTACGCGCTCTTTCGTAACATTCTCAATCTGGACATTGCGCGCATTTGTCGACCACGCGACAAAACCCGAGATAAAAGCCGCAATAACTGCTGAACCAGCAATAGTCGCCCAATCGCTCATAATTTAGCTTTCAACTTGTCTCCATGTTTCCCTTGTTTCACAAAACATCAATACGTTCCAGTCTCCCAATCAAGGCCAAATCATTCATCATATCCTCTCTTGCGTCCAGAACTGCCTCACAAAAACTCGTTCAGCAGGGCCAGGAATTCATCCAGCGCGTCGTGATGAATCCAGTGCCCGGCATCATCGAATGTCACGCAGCGATGATCGTTGAAGAAGGCGGCGCGGCCATCCTGGGCGGGGTCGGTGGTCCAGCTTTTGGCGCCGTAAAGCAGCAGCGCGGGGGCGGTGATCTGGCTCCAATAGGCTTGGCCCGGCACGATGAAATCCTCCGGCGCGAACATGCTCACGCGCGGGTCGAATTTCCATACATACCCGTCCTCGAACTGCCGCAGCCCGTGGCGGGCGAGGTGATGGGCCTGCTCCTGGGTCAGCTTGGGGTTGGTCTTACGCATGCGCGCCGCGCCGTCCTCTATGCTGGCAAGCTTGCGCTTCTGCATGGCGCCCGCGTCGCGGCGCTGCGTCAGCCAGTTGCGCGACCGCGCCACAGCCCCTTCCCTGGCCCAGTTTTCCAGCGTGTCCGGCCCTGGGCCCAGGCTGTCCACGAACACGATCTTCCGCACGCGGTCAGGGTAGATGCCCGCATAGCGCGACGCCACGCTGCCGCCATAGCTGTGCACCACCATCGTTACCGGGGCGGGGCCGAGCAGCTCCATCAGCTCCGTCAGGTCCAGCAAATGATACGGCAGCAGATAGGCGCCGTCCGGCGACCACTCGCTATCGCCATGGCCGCGTAGATCCAGTGCCACCACGTGCCAGCGGTCACGCAGCGCGCGCGCCGTCCAGTCCCAGCTGCGCGCATGGTCGCGCGTGCCGTGGATGAGCAGCAGCGTGGGTGCATCCGGGTTTCCCCAGTCTAGGTAATGGAGTTTCACACCCTGCGAGGTGAAATAATGCGAGGTTGGCTCATCTTGTGTTGTCATGCGCGCAGAATAGGCCCGGCCCGCGCGCGCGGGCCACACCCTGGCGCCCAAGAACCGCAAGGGCGATGCGGTTAAAAAAGCGGGCGGGTCAAGTCCCTCCCGGTAAGGCGCGAGAGCACGGCGAGCGGGCTGCTGGCGGGGCAGGCCAGTACGTCCGGGCTAACATAGAAGCTCTGCTCCAGCGCGTTGCAGCCGGACATAGCTGCATGGGGCACCTGGTCGGTAAACGCCATCCATGCCTGGCCGGGCAAAAAATCCACCGCCCGCGCCGGGGCGTTGGCCTGCCAGCCCATATCGG
>JAKBCX010000330.1 GCA_021807465.1 Pseudomonadota bacterium
TGGCAATCCTCGCAATAGCGCCCACCCACCGCATCAGCCGGCGCGTACACGCCCGCCCATACGGTGGTAGAAGCGCCCTGCGCCGCGCTCTTACGAACGAAACTCCAACTCCCGCCGCCAGCCGCCAACGCCTTGCGCTGCGCCTCGCGCGTTTCGTCATCCATGTAGCGCCCCAACTCCGTGGCCACCCCGCCCGGATGCACGGCGGTGGCGCGTATCCCGCGATCGCGATGGCGGCGGTCAAATTCCACGGCAAAGAGAATATTTGCCGTTTTGGAGCGGCCATAGCCCCTATAGGGTGTATAATCCGTGTGCTCGAAATTCGGGTCGTCCAGATCAACGTCGCAAATATGGTGTGCGGAAGAAGCCAGAACTACAACGCGCCCGCCGGAATTGATATGTGGCGCCAGGCGGTTGACCAGCACGAAATGGCTGAGATGATTGGTGCCGAATTGTATTTCGAACCCATCTTCAGTGCGTCCAAAGGGCGGGCCCATCAGTCCGGCATTGGCAACGACAAGATCAAATGGCCCTTCTTTCGCCATCGCATCCGCACCGGCGCGCACGGAGGCGAGCGAGGCAAGGTCCAGATGGACCAGCTTCACCTGGCTTTCTCCCACCCGCGCCATGGCCGCTTCAGCCTTGGTCAAATCGCGCGCCGCACCAAATACAACAGCCCCTCGCGCAGCCAGCGCATGCGCGGTTTCCACGCCAATACCAGCTGAAACACCGGTGATGAAAGCCCGCTTTCCGCGTAGGTCTATGCCGTCCAGCACCTCTTCTGCCGTCGATAGCGCATCGAATGTCTTGTTCATTATTTTCACTCCTCAAATTCAGGCAGGCGCGCGGTTGCTGGCACGAGCCGCAATCTCGTTGGCTGCTATAAAGCCAAACACCATGGCGGGGCCAATTGTGCCGCCAGCTCCCGGATAATTCAGCCCAAACGGGCTGCCCGTGGCATTGCCCGCCGCATACAGGCCAGGGATCGGCTGGTTATTGCCATCCAGCACGCGTGCCTTGGCATCGGCTTTCAGCCCGCCCTTGGTGCCCAAATCGCCCAGATGAATCGGAATTGCGTAGAAGGGCGCCTTCACAATCGGTCCCAGCGCCGGGTTGGGCGTGCAGGTGGGGTCGCCAAAGGCCTGGTCATAAACCGTGCTGCCGCGCCCGAATTCCGGGTCTTCGCCCTTAGCCGCATACTCGTTCATGCGTTTCACGACATTCTCAACTTTCTTTGGATCAAGCTGCAACTTATGCGCCAGCCCTGCCACGGTGCCGGCTTTGAAAATATAGTGGTCCCACCAATCAATGGGTATGGATTTATCCGGCATCACAGCGGAGGGCAGAAACCCGCCAGCGGTGAATTTGGCGCGGAAAACGGAATCGAAAATCAGCCAGCAGGGCAAATTGGCGCCGGTCTTTTTTTGGTCTGCCACCATGCCCGCGCCAAACCGGTCGTAAGAGCAGCTTTCATTCACAAACCGGTCGCCATTGCGGTTGACACATACGCTGGAAGGGCGGCCAACATCGAACACCGCCTGATGCACCTCCTCGAAATTTGAGGCTGAGATACTGGGCATAATCATTGTCGGCGCCCACCAGCCTTCCTCGGTATGCTCAGTAGCGGCACCAATGGCCGCCGCGGCCAGTAGCGCATCGCCCGTATTGGCGCCCTGCGGTGTGCTGGTCCACCAGATGGAGGTCTTCACGGGGTAGAAACGGTCGCGCAGCTCCTGGTTCCACTCAAACCCGCCAGCGCAAATAACCACACCATTCCGCGCCGAAATATCATAAGCCGTACCAAAACGGCTGACGCGTACACCACTTACTTTGCCGTCCTTCTCCAGCAATTCTTCCAGTTTCGTCTCCAGCCTTATCTCGACATTCTTGGCGGAAAGCTGCTCCAGCAGAGGCCCGATAACGGCATTGCCCGAGGTAAACCAGCGGTCGCGCTTGGTCACCCGGCGGGTGGATTGATCCAGCCAATAGCGCGAGATCACATTCGCCAGCATGCGCTTCCACCCTTTGCCACGCGCCGCGATGGTAAATGTCTCTTCCAGATTCATCGCATAACGGTTGAAGAGTTTGAAACGTGGAAACTGCTCGCGCACCAGCGGGAATTTATCGCCCAGTTTGCGCCCATCCCACATCGGCATCACCAAAGAGCGATCGGTGCGAGAACCAGGCAGTTCGGCGAAATAATCTGGCCAGGGCATAGGAATGAAATTCACCCCGAGGCTGCCGAGAAAGCTCAGCATATCGCGCCCTGTATCCACATAGGCTTCGAGCCGTTCGCGGTTCACTGGCCCCTGGATTACGGCATCGAGATAGGTCAGCGCTTCCTCACGCGTATCGTTGCTGCCACTTAGCCCGTGGTTAGGAATCCACGCCACGCCGCCAGAGGTGGCCGAGGTGCCGCCATATTTATGCGCCTTTTCAACAATCAGCACATGCAGTCCCAGCGCCGCGGCGCGTAAAGCGGCGGTCATACCGGCAGCGCCTGAGCCAACCACGATCACATCATATGTCCCGGCCATTTTGCTCCCCTTTGTTTTATTCCGCCGCCATGCTTTGGGGCTGCTCATACGCCGCCAGCAACGCTGCAACCTGCTCCCGATACGCCTTTACGCCCTCGTCCTTCACTGGCCCATAGCCGGCAACCAGATGCGCCGCTCCGGCAATTTCACTAGCCTGTGCTAGTGTGGTTTGGGTCACGCTTTCTGCCAGGCGCAGCACCATGGCACGATATTCCACTATCAGCGCCCGCTCCATGCGCCGCTCCGCGGTATAGCCAAACGGGTCCAGCCCTGTGCCGCGCAGCCTCTTCATCCGGCTTAGCATCTTTAACACTGGAAGTATCCAGGCGCCAAACTCCATCTTCTTGGGCCGGCCTGTGCGCGCATCACGCCGCCGCGCTAAAAAAGGCGGTGCGAGGTTGAGGGCGATCGTGATCTCTCCTTCAAACTGCCGTGCCAGAGCTTCG
>JAKBCX010000331.1 GCA_021807465.1 Pseudomonadota bacterium
CCAGGTCGGGGTCGGCCAAGTCCATCTTGTTCAGGAACACGACCAGGGCAGGCACGCCCACCTGGCGGGCCAGCAGAATGTGCTCGCGGGTCTGCGGCATCGGACCGTCAGCGGCGGACACAACCAGAATCGCGCCGTCCATCTGCGCGGCGCCGGTGATCATGTTCTTCACGTAGTCGGCGTGGCCGGGGCAGTCCACGTGCGCGTAGTGGCGGTTGGCAGTCTCATACTCAACGTGCGCAGTCGAGATCGTAATACCGCGGGCGCGCTCTTCCGGCGCCTTGTCAATCTGGTCATACGCGGTGAACGTCGCGCCACCAGCCTTGGCCAGCACCTTGGTGATGGCGGCGGTGAGGGAGGTCTTGCCATGATCGACGTGGCCGATCGTGCCAATGTTCACATGCGGCTTGTTGCGCTCAAATTTAGCTTTGGCCATTTTACTGCTCCGTGTGCAGGCTAAAAACTTGAAAGTTCAGTCGATTACCAACGATAGTGGCTGAAAGCCTTATTGGCTTCGGCCATACGGTGCGTATCTTCACGCTTCTTAACCGCAGAGCCGCGATTATTCACCGCATCCTGCAATTCGTTCGAAAGACGCTCTTCCATCGTGTGCTCGCCACGCTTGCGGGCAGAGTCGATGATCCAGCGGATCGCCAGCGCCTGACGGCGCTCGGCGCGAACCTCAACCGGCACCTGGTACGTCGCGCCACCAACGCGGCGAGAGCGAACCTCAATAGCCGGCTTCACATTGTCCAGCGCCTCATGAAACAGACGCACCGGGTCAGCATTCGGCCCGCCGCGCTTCTTCAGCACGTCGAGGGCCCCATACACGATGCCTTCGGCAACCGATTTTTTGCCATCATGCATCAGCACATTCATGAAACGGCTGATGACAATATCCCCGAACTTGGCATCGGGGAGAACTTCACGCTTAATCGCGCGGCGGCGGCGGCTCATCTCTCTACTCCCTTACTTCGGACGCTTCGCGCCATACAGCGAGCGGCGCTTACGGCGCTTCGGCAGGCCCTGCGTATCCAGCACGCCACGCAGAATGTGATAGCGCACACCCGGCAAGTCTTTCACGCGCCCGCCGCGGATCAGCACCACAGAGTGCTCCTGCAGGTTATGACCTTCACCAGGAATATAGCTCACCACCTCAAAGCCATTGGTCAGACGAACCTTGGCGACCTTACGCAGAGCGGAGTTCGGCTTCTTGGGGGTCGTCGTATAAACGCGCGTGCAAACGCCGCGCTTCTGGGGGCATCCCTCCAGAGCCGGGACCTTATTACGCTTCGGCGCGGGCTCGCGGCCTTTGGCGATCAACTGGTTAATGGTCGGCATATCTCATCCTGCTACGTGTGGTCCTCTCGGCTGGCCGCCCAGGCTGTGGCTATCCATAAAAAACATCCGCAAGGCGGAAACTCCACCTTACGGAATAAGCTCCAGCACGCGGCCTAGGTCCGGGCTTTGCCCGCACGGCGCCGCACGCGCCAGAATTTATAGACAAGCCGCACCAGGACATCCCGTGCCGCGAGAGCGCCTTCCTTAGAAGCCACCTAAGCCCAAGTCAAGCACTGCAGCCCCTCCATGGGGCGTGAAAAATGCTGCTTATAGAAAAGAGCATAGCTGCCGCCCGGAATCAGAACGGCGCCCGAAGGCGCCGTTCCACAAAGATGGCCCGTCCCCCGCCAAAACGGGGTAAAGCCAGGCTTTTCCTTACTCCGCAGCCATCTCAGGCTTGCCGATTGCCGGGCGCTGGCCACCCAGCGCCTGCCTGTCACGCCCTGCCGCAACGGCCCGGAGGCGGTTCATCACCGAACCCGTACCGGCCGGAATCAGGCGGCCGACAATCACATTCTCCTTCAGGCCGGTCAGCGCGTCAGTCTTGCCAGCGGTCGCCGCCTCGGTCAGCACGCGAGTCGTCTCCTGGAAGGAAGCCGCAGAGATGAAGCTCTGCGTCTGCAGCGAGGCCTTGGTAATGCCCTGCAGCACCGGCAGCGCCACGGCAGGGCGTTCATCCGCCGCCAACTTGGCGTTCTCGTGGTCGAATTCGACTCGGTCCACAAGCTCGCCGACCAGGAAGGTGGTGTCACCCGCCTCCACGATCTCGACTTTCTGCAGCATCTGCCGGACGATGACCTCGATGTGCTTGTCGTTAATCTTCACGCCCTGGAGCCGGTACACGTCCTGGATCTCGTTCACGAGATAGTCAGACAGTGCCTCAACCCCGAGCACGCGCAGAATATCGTGCGGCACGCGCGGGCCATCCACCAGCGGGTCACCCTTACGGACATAGTCCCCCTCCTGAACGGAGACGTGCTTGCCCTTGGGCACCAGATACTCAGTCTCTTCACCCGTCTCGTCATTCTTCACAATCACGCGGCGCTTCGCCTTGTAATCCTTGCCAAACTCCACGCGCCCATCGATTTCGGCGATAATCGCATGATCCTTCGGCCGGCGGGCTTCAAACAACTCGGCCACGCGCGGCAGACCGCCGGTAATGTCACGAGTCTTCGAGCCTTCGCGCGGGATACGGGCCAGCACGTCACCATCGGCCACCGTCGCCCCAGCCTCCACCGAAAGGATGGAGTCTGGCGCCAGGAAGTACCGGGCTTCGGTGCCATTCGCCAGGCGCAGAATCTCGCCCTTGGCGTCCTTCAGCAACAGGCGGGGACGCAAATCGGCGCCGCGCGCGGACTGCTTGTAGTCCACCACCACCTTGGAGGTCAGACCCGTCACCTCGTCCGTGCGCTCCACCAGGGTGATGCCTTCAATAAGGTCGGCATACTCCACAATACCGGAGCGTTCAGTGATGATCGGCAGGGTGTATGGATCCCACTCCGCCAGCTTCTGCGCACGGGTCACAGTTGCGCCCTCATCTACCAGCAAACGGGCGCCATACGGCACGCGGAAGCGCGCACGCTCACGGCCAGCCGAGTCGGTGATGATGATTTCACAGTTACGGCTCATCACCACAGG
>JAKBCX010000013.1 GCA_021807465.1 Pseudomonadota bacterium
AAGAAGATCACGAGCCCCGGCGGATTTAATCTGTCGATCGACGTGATCACCAACATCTTCGAAGCAACAGGAAAGCTCAGCTCCCGGGTGGATGGTGTGCTCTACACCCAGCCAGCGAACGGCACCTAAAAATCCCAGCGCGGCTCGCAAGGGCCACGTTTGAGATCGCGATGCCAGCAGCCATACCCATGGCCGCTGGCATTAATTTTTTGAAGCCCGAGCGTTGCCCGGAAGGAATTGACGAGGATGGCGAAAATTTCTGTTTGGCTCGGGAAGAATTATGGACCCCGGAACGGGCGCCGGCGGCCGCCGCATGGCTGGGCCGGCCGCAGATTGAAAGGGGTTTTGCTTCCGCCCTTGCTCATGTAAATACCCTGCTTGGGTGGGTTGCCGCGAATATACGGGCAGGTAAAAATATGCGCCGATTTTCCGGGCAGGAGGCAATATGAAGACAACGCCGCAACCGGTGCCGCCTGCCCGGCAGACCGCCACCATTCCTCAAATACTGGCTGAGGCACATGCGCATTGGCGCGCGGGGCAGGCCAGCCAAGCCGGGATGCTGTGCCGCCAGGTGCTGGCGGCCCATCCAGAGCAGGCCGATGCGCTGCATCTTCTGGGGTTGATAGCCCATGCTGGCGGCGAGCTTGACCTCGCCATTTCATACCTCAAGGAGGCTTGCAAGGCCTCTGGCGCGCCTGCGGCCTACGCCAGCAATCTTGCTGAAATGCACCGCCAGAAAGGGCAGTTGAAAGAGGGTGAAGAGGCCGCGCGCCGTGCCCTGGCGCAGGAACCTGGTTTACCAGGGGCGTGGAATAACCTGGGCATCATCTTGCAGGAGGCAGGGGCATACCAGGAAAGCCTGGCATGTTTGGAAAAGTTTCTGCAGTTAAAGCCGCAGGATGCCGAGGGCTACAATAACCTCGGCAATACCTGCATGCGGCTTGGGCGGTTGGCGGATGCGCGGCGCCATTGGCAAAAAGCGCTCACGCTTCGGCCCGGCTACGCACAGCCACACAGCAACCTTGCGAATCTGTTGAGCGAACTTGGGGATTTTGACGAGGCCGCCAAACATGCGCGCCATGCCATAGATATAGACCCCCATTTGGCTGATGCGTATATAAACCTTGCCAATATCGAGAATGCGCGCCAGCGGCCGGACGCTGCTTTGCAGTGGTTGAATAAAATTCTGGCCTTTGCGCCTGCACATGCGGGCGCCTTAACCGCACTGGCCCAGTTGCTGCAGAAACAGGACAGACAGGAAGAGGCGCTTGCCGCGGCAAACCGCGCACTTGCCGCGGCCCCCAAAAATGCTGAAGCGCATAACGCCAGGGGTGCTGCGCTGCAAGCGCTGGGGCGGGTGGAGGAGGCGCTGGAGGCGTTTGGACATGCCGCTGTGCTGCCTGGCTCTGCGGCCGAGCAGGCACTGGTGAACCGTGCCTTACTGCACATGGAGCAAGGCGAGCACGCGCAAACCCAAGAGGCATTCGCGCGTGCCATTGCACAATTTCCAAATTCGGCCGTGGTTTTATATAATTATGCCGATTTCATAACGTTCATGCCTGGCGATCCGCTGATTATGCGCATGGAAGAAATGCTGGAGCGAGGGGATGAAATTTCTCAGTCAGCCCAGGTGATGCTGCGTTTTGCGCTTGGCAAGGCGCATCTCGATGCGGGAGATCCGGCCCGTGCCTTTCATCATCTCGATGTTGGCAATAGATTGAAGCGCGCCAGCTTTACCTATGCGGCCGAGACCGCAACCCGGTTGCTGGGCGGTATTGCCGCTACATTCTCCGTGCCCATGCTGAAAGCCGGCCAAGGGTACGGAGCCGTTTCTGCACGGCCTGTTTTTGTGCTCGGTATGCCACGCTCGGGCACCACTCTCACTGAACAAATTCTGGCGGCGCATCCTGCGGTTTTCGGCGCGGGCGAGTTGCGCCATGTGCAGGGAATTGTTGATGGGCTAGGTGGATTTCCCGGGGTGATGGATGATCTGCCACCCCAGATGCTGCGCCATCTGGGGCAGCAATATTTGGATAAAATCGCACCGCTGGCGCCAGGGGCGAGGCATGTGGTGGACAAGCTGCCCTTCAATTTTGCTTATGCGGGCTTCATCCGTCTTATTTTGCCGGGCGCGCGTATTATCCATGTGCGGCGCAATGCGGTGGATACGTGCCTCTCCTGTTACAGCAAATTGTTTACCGGAGAACAGCTTTTTGCCTACGATCAAACCGAGCTTGGCACATTTTACCGTGACTATGAGAAACTCGCCGCCCATTGGCGTGATGTTTTGCCTGCCACGCATTATCTCGAGGTGGAGTATGAAGCGATTATCGGGGATGTGGAAGGGCAGGCGCGGCGGATGCTGGCGTTTTTGGAGCTGGAATGGAGCCCTGCCTGCGTTGATTTCCACCTGGCCCGGCGTGCTGTGCGCACGGCAAGTGTAAACCAGGTGCGCCAGCCCGTGTATAAACATTCGGCTGGCCGCTGGAAGGCGTATGAACCATACTTGCAGCCCCTGCTTGCCGCATTAGGGGCTGCATAACATCCTGCAACGAATAGATATTCTGAAGCTGATATGCGGATGGTCCGCCCATGCTAATCCTTAATCTGGCCGCTGGGTTCATGCCCGCAAGGTTGACAAGAGAGGGGTAATTCTGTCTCGCTGGCGGCAGAACATGACGCCCGGACCCCAGAGTGACACAAAAATGCGCCTTATGCGCAGCGCCGAGGAACTATTCATCGAGCGCGGGATCGATGCTGTGTCGATGCGGGAGATCAACCGCCATGCCGGGCAGCGCAATGCCTCCTCGGTGCATTATCACTTTGCAACCCGCGCCAAGCTGCTGGAGGCGCTGATTGATTGGCGCATGCCCCCGGTGGATGCGCGGCGGCTTGAGATGGTGGAGTTGTGCAAGGCAGCGCCCGCGGCCGAGAAGCCGCGCAGGCTGACCGAAGCGATTGTGCTGCCCCTGGCCGAGACAATGTTCGCGCAAGACCCGCCCAACCACTGGATCCGGCTGCACGCGCGCATCTACGAGACCGGTAGCTTCGATTTCAGTGCCGTATTCCATGGCAAGGGGTACGATAAGGGGTTGCTGGCGGTGCGGATGCTTCAGGCGGAGCTATCGCCTGAACTGCCACAACTCATCCGCGACCAGCGCCTTATGTTTGCCATCCGCATGTCAGTCTATACTTTGGCCGATTGGCTGCGCGGCGTGATACGGATGCAAAGCCTGATCCCGGTCGATGATCTCAATATATTCCTGGGTAATTTGCTGGATGTGCTGCATGCCGGCCTGTACGCGCCGGTTACGCCATTTGCCGTGCCGGCCGGGGCTTGGCGCGGTGCGGCGGGTCAGATTGCAGGCTGACCCAAACCGCTACCGCGCTGTTATTTATCAGTAAACCACCACCGACCGGATCGACTTGCCCTCATGCATCAGGTCGAAGGCCGTATTGATCTCATCCAGTGGCATGGTGTGGGTGATAAGGTCGTCAATGTTGATCTTGCCGTCCATGTACCAATCGACAATTTTTGGCACATCTGTCCGCCCGCGCGCCCCGCCAAAGGCCGAACCTTTCCAAACACGCCCGGTTACAAGCTGGAACGGCCGGGTGGAAATCTCGGTGCCGGACGGCGCAACGCCGATGATGATGGATTCGCCCCAGCCCCGGTGGCAGCATTCCAGCGCCTGGCGCATGGTGTGCACATTGCCGATACATTCGAACGAGAAATCAGCCCCGCCGCCGGTCAGGTCGATAATCGCCTGCACAACCTTGTCGCGCCCCACCTCATCGGGGTTGATGAAATGCGTCATGCCGAATTTCTTGGCCATCTCAACCTTGGAGGGGTTGAGGTCAACGCCGATAATTTTATCGGCGCCAACCATGCGCGCGCCCTGAATGACGTTAAGGCCGATGCCGCCCAGGCCAAACACAACAACATTGGCCCCTGGCCAGACTTTCGCCGTGTAAACAACCGCGCCAATGCCGGTGGTCACGCCACAGCCAATATAGCAAATTTTGTCGAAGGGCGCGTCCTCGCGCACCTTGGCCACCGCAATTTCCGGCAGCACCGTGAAGTTGGAGAAGGTCGAACAGCCCATGTAATGGAACACCTCGCCACCCTGGCAGGAAAACCGCGTGGTGCTGTCCGGCATCAGCCCCTGGCCCTGTGTGGCGCGGATCGAGGTGCACAAATTCGAGCGTTGCGACAGGCATGTTTTACATTGCCGGCATTCCGGCGTGTAGAGCGGAATAACATGGTCGCCCGGCTTTACCGAGGTTACGCCAGCTCCCACCTCGCGCACAATGCCGGCACCTTCATGGCCCAGAATCGCGGGGAATTTGCCCTCGGAATCCAGCCCCGACAACGTGTACGCATCGGTATGGCAAACCCCGGTCGCCATAATCTCAACCAGAACCTCCCCCGCCTTCGGCCCGCCAATCTCCACGGTTTCAATGGTCAGCGGTTGATTGGCACCCCAGGCAACGGCAGCACGTGATTTCATGTGGCTCTCTCCAAACAGCAAGTTTATTTCAGGTAGGTCCGCAGAATTCCCACAACCTCGTCCATATCGCCGCCAGCCAGCACTTCAGCCGCACCCGCGCGCTGCCCGAAAGTTTCCTTCAGGTGGCTCTCAAGCACTTCCGCCATCAACCCGCCCGCGGCGCCGCGTAGTGCCGAAATCTGCTGTAAAAGCAGGGCGCATTCAGTCCCAGCCTCAATCGCGCGTTCCAGGGCTTCGGCCTGGCCCTTTATGCGCCGCAGCCGCGTGAGCGCCTTTTTCTTGTCCTCGGGTGAGTGCGGCATTGGGTCTCCTAATGCCCGTTTCATATACTCCCAGGGGTATGTCAAGCGCCCTGCGCGTTAGCCATCCCCCGCGCGGTGCTCCAGCCGGTCAATAATCGCCTTGGGAATAATCAGGCCAAGGGTCATGGCCATCACAATCATGCCCGCGGTTACGGCGGCGCCGATCGTATCTGGCACCAGGGCCAGCGCATCCGCCCCGCCGCCCGCAATCTGCACCAGCCCACTCACGGCGCGGAAGAAAAATATGCCCGGCATAAGCGAAACGACGGCGGCAAAGCCAATGGCCGAAAAGGGCAGCCTTTTGCGGTGCGCCAGCGGCGTAAGCGCCAGCCCGGCAAACAGGCAGGCCAGCAGCGCGCCGGTGGCCCAGCTGCACCCCAGATCGGCGATGGCCAGCTTGCGCAGCCCATGGCCGATCATCCCCGCCAAGGCTGGAAAAACAACAAAGCGCGCCGGGGTGGTGTAGAAAATGCTGAAGCAGCCCGCGGCAACGGCCGCCGCCGGCATGTCCTGCCATAGTGGCACGGCATAGCCCTGGGCCACAAGCGGCAGCGAAACCCCAAAGGTGGCCAGGCCCAGCAACAGCCCAACAGCAATGGCAAGCACGATAAGGCTGGCAAATAGCAGCCGCGCCGCGCCCAGATGCATGCGGCTATGCAGCAGGTCGAACGCGCCGTTGAGAAAATGCGGGCCGGGCACCAGCACCATGCAGGGGCAAACGGCAACCAGCCGCAAATTAGTGCTTAACCCCAGCCGTACCGCGAGCGCGCCAATAAGCCCCGCCAGCAGCGCCGCGAAAAACGGTTGCAGCAATGTGCTCTCGCTTCTGGCGCCAATCCAGCGCCGCAAATAGGCGCCAGCCCAGGTGCCGAAGAAAATCAGTGCGACCGCTTGCCAGCGCTGCACGCCATAAATTACGGCCAGCGCCACCGCGGCCGAGCCAGCCGCCAGCGCAAACAGCCAGGTGGGGGCGGGTGCCGAGTGTGAAATCTCCGCAAAAGCCGCCGCCGCCTGTGCCTCGGTTATCTGCCCTGTACGCAGCGCGCGGGCGGTATGGGTGGCGGCGATCACGCGGTTCATATCAACGCCGGCTGGCACGGCCGTTACCGCTGGCGGCGGCGCCTGTCCTTCCACCTGCAAATGCAGCTCACCCCAGCGCGGCCGCAGTTCCACCTGTAACCCCAGCGCGCGGCCCAGCCGCGCGGTGGCCAGAACAGTTTGGTTGGTCGATTGCCCGTTGCAAAATAAAATGCGGGCGAACGCCAGCACTAGCCGTCCAGAATCGTCGCCCATCCCATCTTCTCCTACTTGTTGCCAACGGCTTGTCCGCCTTTATGGGGCGGCATACCCGCCCGCGCGCCGCCGCCTGGCCAGATTTTCGTCAGCGCCCCGTAGCTGGTCAAGCTGCACGGTTTGCAGCCATGTCCAACCATGGCATGGTGCGATTCCTGCGCGGAACGAACAGAGAGCAGAGCCACATTGACGCACCCCATGCAACCTCCCGGCCCCAAGGCCCGCAAGGTATTCCCGCTCTCTGGCCGCATTGCCCTGTATTGGAGTGATTTTACCGCGCGCCAAAAGCGGCTCCTGCGCTTCATCGGTCCGGGCTGGATTACCGGCGCCTCGGATGACGACCCCAGCGGCATCGCCACTTATTCCCAGGCCGGGGCGCAGTTTGGCTACGCCATGGCCTGGGTCATGCTGTTCATCTTCCCCTTTATGGCCGCCATTCAAGAAATCAGCGCGCGCATCGGCCGGGTAACCGGCCAGGGCATTGCGGGCAATATCCGCGCCCATTACCCGCCCTGGCTGCTGCGCACCATTGTTGGTTTGCTGCTGGTTGCCAACATCCTCAATCTGGGGGCCGATCTCGGCGCCATGGGCGACGCGGCCAATCTGCTGTTGCCTTTTTCCGCCCGTGTCTATGTCGTGGCCTTCGCCGTGGGGTGTGCGCTGCTGGAAATTTTCTCCCGTTACGAGCGTTACGCGATGATCCTGAAATGGGCCTCGCTATCGCTATTCGCCTATGTGGCCGTGGCTCTGGTCGCTGATGTTCCGTGGCGCCAAGTGGCCGTGGATACGCTGATGCCCAGTTTCCTCTGGCGGCAGGATTACATCGTCACCATCGTCGCGGTACTTGGCACCACCATCACGCCCTATTGCTTCTTCTGGCAATCATCCGAGGAAGCGGAGGAGCAGCGGATCAACCCTAACGAACATACGCTGCTGGAGGAGCCAGGCGAGGCGCAGGCGGCCATCAGGCGCATCCGCGCCGATACGTATATCGGCATGGGCTTCTCCAATCTCATCAGCTGGTTCATCATCGTCGCCACGGCGGCCACGCTTCATGCCAGGGGCATTACCGATATTCATAGCTCGGCCCAGGCGGCGGAGGCTCTGCGCCCCATCGCCGGCAATTTCAGCTTCGCCGCCTTCGCTGTGGGCATTATCGGCATTGGCCTGCTCGCCGTGCCGGTACTGGCAGGCTCCGCGGCCTATGCGGTGGGCGAGGCCCTGGGCTGGTCCACCGGGCTTGCAAGATTGCCGCGCGACGCAAAAGCCTTTTACACCACCATCGCCATCGGCACGCTCATTGGCGTATTCATCAATTTCGTCAAACTGGATCCCATCAAGGCGCTGTTCTGGAGCGCGGTTATCAACGGTGTCATCGCCGTGCCGCTTATGGTGATGATTATGGTGATGAGCATGCAAAAGCGCGTCATGGGCGCCTTCACCTTACCCGCGCCGCTCTGCGCCATGGGCTGGCTTTGCACCGCCGTCATGGCGGTAGCCGTTATCACCATGTTCGTCTTCTTATAGCCGGACGATTGCCCCGGTGCTGAGCCGGGCATTTCCGGTGCTTCCCTGGCCCTGCCCGGGCGCATGGACATGCTGATAAAAATTCGTATATATGACTCTATATCTATTATTGAGAATAAACGGGAGTGGCGCATGCATTACAAACTTGAGGATATTCCGCGAATCACACCAGAAAACAGCGGCGGCGGCTGCATGCGCTCAATCAAGGCCGGAGACATGGAAATCGGCGCCACCTGGACCACCGGCCCGGCGGATTATTCCTATGTTTATGCCGGTCTGCCCGGCGGCGTGTGCCCGTGCGAGCATTATGGCTACGTGTTCTCCGGCCGCATCCGCGCCCGCTATCAGGATGGCACGGAAGAGGTCATCGGCCCTGGCGAGGTTTACTGGATTCCGAAAAACCATGTGCTGATCTACGAGGAAGCCACGCACCACCTCGAGATAAACCCGCACAAGGAGCTGCGCCAGCTTATGGAGGCGGTGCTGCGCAACGGGGCGGCGCGTGCCGCGCCGGAAGGTGCGGGGGAATGAGCGGCGCCATGCGGCAGGTTGTCCTGCGCGCTTACGCCAAGGGCATGCCGAAAGCCGAGGATTTCGCGCTCGAGACTGTACCCATCCCCACACCCGGCCCCGGCCAGGTGCTGCTGCGCACCATCTGGCTCTCGCTGGACCCGCTCATCCGCTTCGCGCTCGATGAAAACCTCATCACCGGCCGCGCCCATGTGGGGCTGGGCGAGGTTATTTACGGTGGCGCCGTTGCCGAGGTGGTGGAAAGCCAGCACCCGGACTACAAGCCGGGCGAGTTCGTGGAAGGCCGCACGGGCTGGCGTGAATATGCCGCCATCGACCCCAAAACCGTGCCTTTGCGTAAAATCGATCTCTCTCTCGCCCCGCTCTCCACCGCGCTCGGCGTGCTGGGCATGCCGGGGCAGACGGCGCATTGCTGCATGGTGGAAGTCGGGCGCGTCACGGCGGGCGAAACAGTGGTGATCTCCGCCGCCGCCGGCGCCGTGGGCACGCTGGCCGGGCAAATTGGCAAAATTCTTGGCGCGCGCGTGGTGGGCATTGCGGGTGGTGCGGAAAAATGCGCGGCGCTCAAAGCCTTGGGCTTCGATGCCTGCGTGGATTACAAGGCGCCGGACTATGCCGCGCAACTGGCGGCGGCGGTGCCCGAGGGCATCGATGTCTATATCGAGAATGTTGGCGGCGCGGTGACCGAGCCTGTTCTGTCTTTGCTTAAATACCGCGCCCGCATGGTGGTGTGCGGCTTCATCGCCTATTACGGTGTGGGGCGCGAAGGCCCAGGGCCGGACAAGCTGCCGGGCTTCATGCGCACTATCATGTCCAAGGGGCTGGAAGTGCGCGGCTTTGGCGGTATCGTCGCGGCCGGGCCAGATGCGTTGAAGGATATGGCGGGCTGGATTCAGGCAGGCAAGCTCCGCTATCCTGAGACCATTGTGCAAGGGCTGGATGCCGCCCCAGCGGCTTTTGCCGGTATTTTCAGCGGCAATCGCAATATTGGCAAACTGCTGGTGAAAATCGGCGCGGCTTGAAGAAAGACGGGAGAGAGAAAATGGGGAGTGCCGTGGCGGCAAGCAGACAAGGCTATTGCGCGGGTGATCCCGCTTCGGCGCAGGTTCTGCCGCAACTGCTTCGTGCCACCGCGGCCGCCTATGGCGAGGATATGGCCATCAGCCTGAAAGGCGATACAATCCCCGATGACGCGCTGAGCTTCACCGCGCTCGAGCGCAAATCGGCCGAGCTGGCAAAGGGGTTACTGGCCCGTGGCGTGGGTAAAGGCGCCCGCATCGGCTTCATCTTCGGCAACGGCCCGTCTTTCGCGCTTATGCTGGCGGCTATTGCCCGCATCGGTGCCATTGCCATTCCCATAAGCACGCTGCTCAAGGCCGATGAGCTGGTACGCGTGTTGCGTCAGTCGGACCTCGCCGGCCTCATCGTGCAAAGGCGGCTGCTGGGCCATGATTACGTGGCCCGGCTGTGCGATGCGCTGCCCGAATTGCGCGAGCACCAAAGCCCGGAGCTAAGGCTTTCAAAACTCCCATATTTGCGCTGGATTATTTCCACAGGCGAGGGTTTGCCTGCCACCATTCACGGCATGGATTTCCTCACCGCCGCCGCGCCTGGCGTGAGTGAGGAATTGCTGCTGGAAGTGGAATCAGAAATCCACACCACAGACCAGATGGTGGAAATCTACACCTCAGGCTCCATGGCAGCGCCCAAAGGGGTGAAGCATAATCACGGCCCGGTGCTGTTCCGCACCCATTGGCTGCGGCCCATGCTGAGCATCGAACGGCACAAGCAAGTGCCAGCGCCGCTGCCCATGTTTTGGGTGGGCGGGCTGATGATGTATCTGCTGCCGGGCCTGGCGGCAGGCGCAACCGTTACCTGCACCGAGGGCACGATGAGCTCCAGCCGCTTTGCCATGGGCAGCGTGCTGGCCGAGGAAGACCTGAAATCCATGCCGCAGATGCCGACCATCTGGGCGCTCGGCATGTCGGAAACGCTCGGGCCTTATTCTTATGCCGATGAACAGCGCGTACCCGGCTACCCGCTCTGCGCGCCGCTTGACCATATTGCCGAACGTTTCGAAGTGCGTCTGGCCGATGAAAACGGCAACACCGTGCCGGAAGGCGAACGCGGTGAAATTCAGGTGCGCGGCTATGCGCTTAGCCCCGGCCTGCACAAAATCGAGCGCGCGGAATATTTCACCCCAGATGGTTTCTACCACACCGGAGATATGGGTGTGGCCCAGGGCAAACGCATATTGTTCGCGGGGCGGGATGGCGACATGATAAAGACCGCCAGCTCCAACGTCTCACCCGCCGAGGTGGAGCAGGAAATGCAGCGGCTTGAAGGCGTGCATTCAGCCTATGTGGTCGGCCTGCCCGATAAAGAGCGCGGCCAGCTCGTGGCCGCCGCCGTGGTGCCGCGCGATGGCGTCTCGCTAGATTTCACCGAAATTGAAACAAAACTGCGCCAGCGCCTCTCCAGCTACAAAGTGCCGCGCGCCTATGTGGCCATCACGCGAGCGGAAGTGCCGATGCTGCCCAGCAACAAGGTGGCGCGCCGGCAGATCGAGCGGCTGATGGCCGAAAGACTGGGCCGGGCGCTATAGCCGCTACAAGTCACACCCCCAGCAGCCTAAAACTGCCATGCCGCATCACGGCATGGCCCAGCCGCTGGGTGAACAAATTGGTAATCGCCGGGGCCACGCGCCGCGTGATCGACCATAGATAATACCCATACACAAGCGCCACGCGGTAATCGGCCCAGGCTGTTTCCATATCCGGCATATCTGCCCCTAGCCCGCGCATAGTCTCCAGGTAATGCCCCAGCAGGAGCCGTTCCTCGTGCTCCGCAACCTCTACCGGTAGCACGGCGTTAATATGGTAGGCTACATCCAGCGCCCAGCCGCCACGCTGCAGAATCTGCCAATCAATTAGCCCCGGCCCGTCCGCCGTGCGGTAAATGTTACCTGCATGGCAATCGCCATGGATGAGAAAAGACGGCCAAGCCGCATCGCGCTCTGCCAGCACGGCCAGCGCCTGCAGCAGCAATCCGGCATCGCGCGTGCGGGCGCATAGCCCCTCGCCGCGCGGGCCGTTCAGCATCTCCTGCAGCACGGGCTGCGGCACATACTGGTTCTTAACAAAATCCGGAAGCCGCGGCTTTACCCAAGGCAACTCCGGCAGCAGCCAGCTTGCGGCATGCAGCCGGGCAAGCTGTGCCAAGCTCTCCGCCGTCTCATCCGCGCTGAACGGCTCCAGCGCGGAGCAGAATCGCGCGCCTGCCGCAATCAGGTCGCGCATAATCACAATGCCCAGCGGCGCCTCGCGGTCTATAATAGTGGCCACACAAGGCGGGCGGCGAATGGCTAGGCGCGGTGCGAGCAGGCGATAGAAATCCGCTTCCAGCACAGTTGTGGACCCGCCGCGCATGGTTTGCGGTTCGGCATCCAGAAACCCCTTCAGGCACAGCGCCAATTTACCGCCCGGCACGGCCTCGCACGCGGCCGTGAAGCGCACCTTGGTGGCCACGGTGCGAATCACCTCCACAATCTCTACCCCGGTAACCGGGGCGCCGCCCGTTTCAGGCGCCAGCGCGCCAGTCAGCCATGCCGGCGCCAGTGCCTGGTCCAGCGTAACGGGAAGGGTGGTGATAAGATTGGACATTTTTCGCCGTTTCCCCTGCTATGTAATCAGGTTCAGCAATAATTTGGCTGTGAACATTATTCAAGAAATCTATTCGAAATTACGAATAAAATTCTTAAAATTTTAATTTGCCGAGCGAGGCGGCTTGACTCTTTAATCTATATACGGATACTATATTCTAAATATCGAATTCATTGTCGGGGGGTAAATGCCAAGCCTGGGTAGAACAGGCGCGGTTCCTAAACTGCCCAACTTCGCTACGACCGAGGACGCATATGACCGAAGCCTTGCTTGCCGACGACCCGCTTTATGAAGAGCTTTACGATGTGCGCCGCGAGGCATTGGAAATTGGCAATCTTGTCGAGGAAGATGTTAACCCGGACATGAATGCGCTGCGCGAAAAGGCAGCAGTGCATAAAGGTTATTTGCGCGATCTGCTTGGCCTGCCGCAACATCACCGCCATGCCGCCGCACAAGGCAAGCCAGGTTATACATGTTTCAGCTTCGAAAGCTGCGAAAAGGCATTCCGCGACACCACGCATCTCTCCATGGAAATTCTGCGGTTACCCTCACCTAATGGCGAGCGCCGCCTCTCCTTCCTGGAAATGGACGATCCCGAGCATAGATGCCATCGCGCAACGATTCAGCCAATGTTCGTCAAACCGCGCGCCTTTGGCTGGTGGCGCGAGCGCTGGATCAACGAGATCGTCAATACGCTAGTGGACGGGCTGAAGCGTCAGGACCGCGCCGAGCTGAATTTGCAACTTTGCGCCCGTGTGCCGGTGCACACAATCACACGCGCGGTAGGCATGGACGGAGACGCATCTCTGCCGTTCCGTAATGCGTTGATAAGGACCGGGTCGCATAGCATCGCGGCGGAAGAACGCGCGGCAGCGGCTAAAACCGTCGAGACCATGCTGCTGGACCTCATCGCGCGCCGCCGTGCAGAACCGGGCGATGATGTGGTGAGCGGGCTGATTGCTTCCAGCCTTACCCTACCGGATGGTACAACACGCCCGCTTACCGACCGCGAAATCATGCTTAATTGCCGCCTCGTCATGCTGGCTGGCGGCGGCACGTCCTGGCGCCAATTTGGCATCACGCTATGGGCCTTGCTTACCC
>JAKBCX010000332.1 GCA_021807465.1 Pseudomonadota bacterium
TAACCGTCAACCCCATGTTCTGGCCGGCGCGCCGGCAGGAAACCTTGCTGGCGGCGGCTATCTATAAGTACCACCCCGAATTCAGGCGTGGCGATTTCAAGATATGGTGGGGCAGCCCGGATGAGGAATTTGGCCCTTCCACGCTGGAGGGTGGCGATGTTATGCCGGTTGGCAATGGTGTGGTTTTTGTTGGCATGGGTGAGCGCACCACACCGCAAGCCGTGGGGCAGGTGGCGCGTGCCCTGTTCAAGGCGGGTGCTGCGGAACGAGTGGTGGCGTGCCAGATGCCGAAATCGCGCGCTGCCATGCATCTCGATACGGTGTTCACGTTATGCGACCGCGATGTTGCCAATGTATTCTTGAATGTTGTTGAGCAGATCAAATGCTATTCGCTGCGCCCCAGCAGCCACGAAGATGTGGACTACCAGGTGGAGGCGCAGCCTTTCCTGACCGCGGATGGCACTGGCGTTGCCGCCGAGGCGCTGGGAATGCAGCGGCTGCGCGTGGTGACCACGGGTGGCGATGAGTATGAGCAGGAGCGCGAGCAATGGGATGACGGGAATAATGTCGTCGCCATCGAGCCAGGTGTTGTTATCGCGTATGAACGCAACCAATTCACCAACACCAAACTGCGTAAAGCTGGAATCGAGGTGATTACCATCGAGGGTGACGAGCTGGGGCGCGGGCGCGGCGGCGGGCATTGCATGACCTGCCCCGTCTGGCGCGAGCCGGTTCCCGTGTGAATAACGCAACGATAAGATCAGGAGCGCCTAAATGAGTCTCAATCTCCGCAACCGTTCGCTGTTGAAAGTGCAGGATTACACGCAACGCGAATTTCAATTTATGCTAGATCTGGCACGCGATTTGAAGCGTGCCAAATATTCCAAGACCGAGCAGGAGCATTTGAAGGGCAAGGAGATCGTGCTGATCTTCGAAAAAACCTCGACACGCACGCGCTGCGCTTTCGAGGTGGCATGCCACGACCAGGGCGCGCATGTGACCTATCTCGACCCGTCCGGTTCGCAGATTGGCCATAAGGAGTCGGTGAAGGATACCGCGCGGGTGCTGGGGCGGATGTTCGATGCGATCGAGTTTCGCGGCTTTTCGCAGCAGGCGGTAGAAGATTTAGCGAAATATTCCGGTGTTCCCGTGTATAACGGGCTGACGGATGATTACCATCCGACGCAGATGCTGGCTGATGTGATGACCATGCGCGAGCATTGCGACCGGCCGGTGCATGAGATCAAATATGCCTATGTGGGCGATACACGCTCTAATATGGGGCATTCGCTGATGATTGTGGGCGCGCTGATGGGCATGGATGTGCGTATTTGCGGGCCGAAATCGCTATGGCCTAGCGATGAATATGTGAAAATTGCGCGCGAACTGGAAGCCAGATACGGGGCGAAGCTGACGATTACGGATAACCCCGCCGAGGCGGTCAAGGGTGTGGATTTCATCCATACCGATGTCTGGGTGTCCATGGGTGAACCGAAGGATGTTTGGGCGCAGCGTATTCAATTACTGAAGCCTTATCAGGTGAATACCGCGCTGATGAAGGCCTCGGGCAATCCGCGCGTGAAATTCATGCACTGCCTGCCAGCTTTTCATAACCTTGAGACCAAGATGGGAGAGCAGATTTTCGAGCAGTTTGGCATGAACGGACTGGAAGTGACGGAGGATGTGTTCGAGTCCGAGCAGAATATCGCCTTTGAGCAGGCGGAGAACCGGCTGCACACGATCAAGGCCATTCTCGTCGCAACGCTGGGAGATTAGCGCGTGCGTGTTCTTGTAGCGCTTGGCGGTAATGCCCTGCTGCGCCGTGGCGAGCCGATGACCGCCGAGGCGCAGCGCCATAATGTGAAAATCGCGGCTGAATCGCTGGCGGCGATTTATCCTGGCAATGAGCTGGTGATAACACATGGAAACGGGCCGCAAGTAGGGCTGCTGGCGCTGCAAGGCCAGGCGTACAAGCCAGACGAGGTTTACCCGCTTGATGTTCTGGGCGCGGAAACAGAGGGGATGATTGGCTACATGATTGAGCAGGAGATGGGAAACCTTCTGCCGTTCGATGTGCCTTTCGCCACCATTCTGACCATGGTGGAGGTGGACCGTGACGATCCTGGCTTCAAGAATCCCACGAAGTTCATTGGCCCGGTTTACGGAAAGCAGGATGCCGATAAGCTGGCGGCGCAGAAAGGCTGGGTGTTCAAGCAGGATGGCGATAAATGGCGGCGGGTTGTCGCGTCCCCTCAACCGAAACGGATTTTCGAGCTGCGGCCCATAAAATGGTTGCTGGACAAGGGCACGATCGTCATCGCGGCGGGCGGTGGCGGTATTCCCACGGTTTACGAGGCAGGGCGGCAGTTGCGCGGGATTGAGGCGGTAATCGACAAGGATTTATGCTCCGAGCTGCTGGCGCGCGAGCTGGAGGTGGATTTGTTCATTATGGCAACGGATGCGGAGGCTGTGTTTCTGGACTGGGGCAAGCCCACGGCCCGCGCCATCCGCACGGCATCGCCCGAGGCCATGGCGCAATATCCGTTTCCGGCGGGGTCCATGGGGCCGAAGGTGGAGGCGGCTTGCCATTTTGCAAGCGTCACGGGGCGTACGGCCGCGATTGGCGCGCTTAAGGATTTGCCGGCCATTTTGCGCGGCGAAGCCGGGACGTCGATCCGCGCGGGGGCAGGCCCGGCGTGTTTCTATACAAAGTAGAGTGGTCTCGCGGCCGCTTTCCGCCAAGCAGGTCCTATGGTGGAGCCTGCGGGGCTAGCCGCGCCGCTCTGCCCGGCGGGCGCGTATAAGCTCGGCAAAGCCGGGGCCATGGCCGGGGCTGTGGTGTAGCTCCCACGCATTGCCGGCGGCGAGGCTCAGGCCATCCGTGTCGGTCAGCAACTTCTTTATCTCGCGGTTGGAGCGCGCGCTGGTGGCGAGAATATCGGTGCAGAGCGAATCCGTTTGCGCGTCCA
>JAKBCX010000333.1 GCA_021807465.1 Pseudomonadota bacterium
GACCTACGGCGCGGGAGAACAAGTGGTTACCTTCATGGCGGGCGATACCCGCGTGGGTCTCGCCATCTGCTACGATCTGCGCTTCCCCGAGTTGTTCCTGGCCCTGCGCCGGGCGGGGGCGGAGCTTATCATTCTGCCCGCCGCCTTCACGCTGCAAACCGGCAAGGACCATTGGGAGGTACTGCTGCGCGCCCGTGCCATAGAGACACAATGCTGGGTCGCCGCCCCCGCCTGCACCGGCGCGCACAAGGAAGGCAGCAGCGGCGAGACGCGCTTTACCTATGGCCACTCCCTTATAGCCGACCCCTGGGGCCACGTGGTGGCGAAGGCCTCAGATGGGCCGGGCTGGGCCATGGCGGTTATCGACAAGGCCTTGATGGCCAGGGTGCGGGCCAATATGCCCGTGCTGGAACACCGGAAACTTACATGAAACTCTCATTCACCGCCGCGCACTCGCAAGGCGCGGCAGAGGCGCGCGGGCGGCTTGTGGCACGTTATGGCGATGCGCCGGTCAAGGAGGCGGATGCCATTGTCGCGCTGGGCGGAGACGGGCTGATGCTGGAAACGCTGCACCGCGTGCTTGGCACAACCATGCCGGTTTATGGCATGAATTGCGGTTCGGTCGGTTTCCTGATGAATGAATATAACGAGGACGACCTGCCCGGCCGGGTCGCCCGCGCCCACCCCGCCGTGCTGCACCCGTTGCGTATGCACGCCGTTACCGCGTCTGGCGTGGTGGAAGAGGCAATGGCGCTTAACGAGGTCTCATTGCTGCGCCAGGCGCGTCAGGCGGCGAAAATCCGCATCTCCGTGGACCATACGGAGCGGCTGTCCGAGCTGATTTGCGATGGTGTGCTCATCTCCACCCCCGCGGGCTCCACGGCGTATAATCTCTCGGCGCATGGGCCCATCATTCCGCTCTCGGCAAACCTGCTGCCGCTCACGCCCATTTCCGCTTTCCGCCCGCGGCGCTGGCGCGGCGCGCTGCTGCCCTCCACGGTGGATGTGCTGTTCGAGGTTCTGGAAGCCGAGAAGCGTCCCGTGGCGGCGGTGGCGGATTTTACCGAGGTGCGCGATGTTGTCTCCGTCGCGGTAAGCGAGGACCGCACCCTGGGCGCCACCGTGCTATTCGACCCGGACCGGGCATTGTCCGAGCGTATTATCGCGGAACAATTTACCGTCTAGCCATGGAGCCAGTCCGGCTTGTTATCTGGGATTTGGACGGTGTGTTCTGGCATGGCACGCTGGCGGAGGAGGGCGCTCGGCCACGGCCGGAGACGTGTGAGATTGTGGCAGAACTGGCCAGGCGCGGCATAATGAACGCCATCTGCTCGAAGAATGATTTTGCCCGCGCCGAGGCTGAATTGCGTGCGCAGGGTGTGTGGGATTATTTCATTTTCCCCAGCATTGACTGGACGCCGAAGGGCGCGCGCATTGCCGCCCTGGTGCAGGCCGTGCAACTGCGGCCTGAGAGCGTATTGTTTATTGATGATGAGCCAGCCAATTTGGCTGAGGCGCGGCATTGCCTGCCCAGCTTGCAGGTGGCGGGGCAGGAGCTGATTTCTAGCCTGCTCTATCATCCGCTTTTTGCCGGCAAGCCTGACCCCGGGCTGGCGCGGCTGGCGCATTACAAAACCTTGCAGCAGCGCCACGGCGCGGCGGCGCAGGCAGGAGGCGATAATCATGCTTTCCTGCGCGAAAGTGGCATAGAGCTGCGCATCGAGCACGATATCGAGCCGCATATTGGCCGTGCCGTGGAGCTGATTAATCGAACCAACCAGCTTAACTTCACCAAGAACCGTCTGCCGGAAGATGAAAGCCAGGCACGAATGGAATTGCGCCGCCTTATAACGCAGTTCGACACGCTTCCGGGGCTGGTAAGCCTGAGGGACCGTTATGGCGATTACGGTTTCATCGGGTTTTTCTGCGTTACGGGCAGGGGTGATACCGCCAGGCTGCGGCATTTCTGTTTCTCCTGCCGCGTGCTTAATCTTGGCGTCGAGCATTTCATTTACCGCCTGCTTGGCGGGCCTAAAATTGCCGCCGTGGACGAAACGGTGGAAGCCCTGCCTGCCGGGCCGCCGGAGATTGACTGGATTACGCTTTCTGGCGGTGGAATTACGGGGCAGGAGGCGCCATCGCGGCCGAAGCGCATTGACCGGCTGGTGGTGCGCGGCAGTTGCAACCTGGATGCCTTGTCGCATTACCTTGCGCCGCTCGCGCATGAGGTGCGGCGCGAGCTGAATCCAGCGCGGCTAGGCCGGCAATTCCGTATCGATACATCCATGTTGTTCGGCAAAATTTTCAACCCGCCTGCTCCCGCGGTTAAAGCGGCGCTGGAAAGCCTGGGGTATATTGAGCGAGACTGGATATCGGCCATGGCGCAGCCCGTGGCGCCTGGCAGCCGGAATGTTTGGGTCCTTGGGTTCTGGGCGGATGCCTATCTCTACTTCTACAAACACAAGCAACTCGACATCACTATCCCTTTTCTTGCGGAGGGCGATGGCCATGCGGTGAGCGATGTGAATTTCCTACCGCCGGAGCATGTGGCAAGCTATTTCACCCACGCGCCTAACCGCGCGGCCTATGAGGCATTAAAGGAAAATTTCTGGGGTGTTGGCCCGGCGTTTGAGGATATCATGCGCCCGGCGCTTGAAACGCTGGCGGTAGCCGCGAGGGATAAGGCCCATGTCATCATTATTTTACCGCCGGAGCATTGGCGCGGCCTGAATGATGACCGGCCGCATCCACGCCAGGCGGAAATCCGTTTCAACCGGCTGGTGCGCGATATACTTGGCGCGCAGCCCGGGATCAGTCTCGTCGAGTTCGGCGCTTTCATTCCTGAAAACGCGGCTTATGAAACGGAGCTGCATTATGACCGCCTCGTTTACGCGCGCGTGGCCGCGCATGTCATCGGCCTTATAGAGGCGCATTTTCCGCCTTAGCGCGGTTTGACGCA
>JAKBCX010000334.1 GCA_021807465.1 Pseudomonadota bacterium
GGTCTGGCGCAAATCACTGGCTTCCAGCACCTTGGTCTGCTTGCCGCCCGCCGTTACCACGGCCAGCACCGTGTCTGTCTCGCCCTGGCCGGTAGAGCCGCGCACGCATAAAAACGGCGTCTGGCCCGTGGGGTTGAGCACCAGGCAGCCATCCAGGCTGTTGCCGGGGTACCAAGCGGTAAGCGCCCAGCCCGTGGCGGTTTTATGGAAGAGAATCCCGCCGCCGAAATTGGTGACATGCGGCTCGAAACTGCCCAGGTAGGACACATAAGCCTCGCCCGGCCCGGTGAAATTACCATAGGCAATGCTGGTTAGCGTAATGCCCAGCCCTGTGCCCGCGCCACCGTAATCGCTGGAGGGGTAGCCGGGCAGGCTGGCGCAGTCATGCGCGTAGCCATCCGCCCCCGCGCTGGCGCCGCCGCATACCAGCGGCAGAAACGCGGCCTGCTCGGTTTGGGTAAGCGCGCGCGGGTCCTGGTTGGCGGCCAGGGCGGTGTTGCCGCCATGCTTTTGCGGCCCCGTGCCGCGATGCAGCCACACCCAGCCCGCACCCAGCACAAGCAGCAGAACCACAAGGGAAAAAAGGAATCGTTTCATGGCCCGAGTCTGCGCCGCATTGCGCTTTTTGCCAATACGGGTAGAGTGTATGCAATCTAAGGTTAAGCATGACTCCACAAAAAATAACGCGGCGTGTGGTTTTGGCCGGGCTTGGCGGCAGCCTTGCGGGCTGCGCAAGCTGGCAAGCGCCGGGCTATAATCTGCCGCCCTTGCCCGCCGCGCGGCCCGGCCCGTATCTGCTTGGCCCGGGCGACACGCTGAACATACGCATCTACGACCAGCCGCAGCTTTCCGGCAGCTACCAGGTGGATGATAGCGGCTTTATCAACATGCCCTTGCTGGGCGCCGTGCCCGCGGGCGGCAAAAGCACCGATGCGCTGGAGCAGGCCATTACCACCGGTCTGCAAAAAAACGGGCTGATCCTGCACCCCGCCGTGGGCGCGGAAATTTCCACCTACCGGCCCTTCTACATTCTGGGCGAGGTGAATAATCCGGGCCAATACCCATACCGCCCGGGCATGACTGCCCTTACCGCGATTTCCATCGCCGGAGGCTTCACCTACCGGGCGGAGCAGGCTTATGTGGGGGTTACGCGCAATCGCGGCAGCCATGCTGCCCAATATCGCGCCTCACCTTCGGCCATGGTGCAGCCCGGCGATGTCATCACAGTCTTCGAGCGTCGATTCTAGCCATGGCGCCCAGCACGCCATTCCGCGCAATGTGGCCATTGGCTGCGCCGCCGCCGGGTTTGGCGCCTTCATCAATATGTGGTGCACACAGCCCATTCTGCCGGTGCTCGCGCAATCGCTCCATGCGGGGCTGGCCGCCACCAACAATACCGTCACCGCGCCGCTTGTCGCCACCGCGCTCATCGCCCCGTTCAGCGGCGCGCTGTCGGACAGGTTCGGGCGCAAAATCTTCATCTGCGGCGCGGCGTTTTTGCTGGTGCTGCCCACCTTGCTCGCCACCATGGCGCAGAGCCTGGCCGTGCTAACCGCCAGCCGCTTTGCCCAGGGCCTGCTGCTGCCATTCATCTTCACCGTTACCATTGCCTACATGGCCGATGAATTTCCGCCCGCCACCGCCACCAAGCTGGCCGGCATTTATCTCTCCGGCACCATCTCGGGCGGGTTTTCCGGGCGGCTCATCAGCGGGTTTGTCACCGAATTTTTCGGCTGGCGCGCCGCCTTCCTCACGGTTGGCTGCATCAGCCTTGCTGTCGCCCTGCTTGTGCTGTTCCTGCTGCCGCGCGAGCGGCAATTCCGCCCCGTTACCGGCTGGGGGCAAACTCTGCGCTCCTTCCCCGGCCATCTCACCAACCCCAGGCTGCTGGCCAATTACCTTATCGGCTTTGGCGTGCTGTTCTCGCTGGTTTGTGTCTTCACCTTCCTTAATTTCCGCCTCGCCGCCGCGCCCTATTGGCTTGGCCCGGCGGCTTTGGGCAGTATTTTCGTCACCTATCTGGGCGGGGTTGCCATAAGCCCCGTGGCGGGGCGCATCGCCGCCTTGCGCGGGCGCCGGCCAGTTATGCTGGCGGCCTTTCTCGTCAACATGGCTGGGCTGGCGCTTACTCTTTTAGCGCCGCTACCCTTTATTCTGGCCGGCATATTGCTGCTCTGCCTCGGCATCTTCACGCAGCAAACCATCGCCACGGGCTATACGGGCATTGCCGCGCGCAGCGCCAAATCCACCGCCGCCGGGCTGTATGTTACCGCCTACTATATAGGCGGCTCCTGCGGCGGCATTCTGCCCAATGCAGCCTGGCACGCCACAGGCTGGCCGGGCTGCGCCGCCATAACCGCCGCCGTGCAGATTATAATGCTCGCCACCGCATGGCTGCTGTACCGGTGGCACCCCGCCCACCCTTAACCCGCCGCCGGAGAACCGAATGCTGCCAGCCCCCAGCCGCCGCGCCCTGCTTGCTGCCGCCGCCGCCCTGGCCGCCAGCCCGGCCTATGGCGCCGCGCCACCCACCATCAAGCTGCGCCTGCTGGAAACCTCGGACCTGCACACATTTGTGGAGGATTACGATTATTACCGCGACACGCGGGACGAAACGGTGGGCCTGACCAAAATCGCCACGCTGGTGAACGCCGCCCGGCGCGAAGCCCGCAATTCCATGCTGTTTGATAATGGCGACGTTATTCAGGGCAACCCGCTGGCCGATTACGTGGCCCAGCCCGGAAATTTCCCCGCGGATGGCATCCACCCCACCATCCGCGCCATGAACACCATGGGCTACGACGCCGCCACACTGGGCAACCATGAGTTCAATTACGGCCTGGCCCTGCTGCAAAAATCGCTAAGCGGCGCCAACTTCCCTTATTGCTCGGCCAATTATCTCGATGAAAACGGCGCACCGGTTTTGCCGCCCACGCTACTGCTGGAACGCGATTTC
>JAKBCX010000335.1 GCA_021807465.1 Pseudomonadota bacterium
CAGCTTTACCGGCCCGGCCTCGGCTTTATCCGCGTCTACTTCCAAATCTGCGGTCAAGCCCCCAGGCAGGGTCTGCCCGGCCCAGCCGGCTAGCGGCCCCAAGGCAAGTTGGCTGAAGCTGAGCTGCCCTGCGGCCCTGTGCGCTCCCAGTACCAGCGTGCCGCTTATGTGGTCGGTGCCCAGCGTGCCGGACAGCTTGTTGAGTGCTGGTTGCGCGGCCGTGCCGCCCAGCTGCGCGGTAAGGCGCGCCGAAGGCCAGTTTGGCAAAGCGGGTAGGCTATACGCGGCAAGCAGCGCCGCGCTGTCGGGCACCGTGAGGCTAAGATGGCCTGAGAGCGTGCCGCTGGGCGCCATCGTGCCGCTGCCCGCCAATGTGCCGCCGCCGGGCAGAGACAGGGAAAGGCTGTGCAAATCCGCACCCGTGGCGCTGGTGCTAACGGCCAGGCTCAGGGCCGGAAATACCGTGCCCCGCAGGATGACGTTGCTGGCATTGAGCGTGACATCCGCAGGCAGGGCGGTGAGCGCCTCCGGCAAGTCGGCAAGCTGGGTGAAATCGAGATTCTGCCCCATCAGATCCGCCTTAAGGGCGGGCTTCTGGAGCATGAAGCTGGCGCTGCCGGAGAGAGTCTCTCTCCGCTTTTTAAGCGCGAGATCGGTGAGGGCAAGCTGCTTGCCATCGGCGTTGAGCGTAGCGCTGCCGGTAATCTGGCCTGGCAGGGTCACGGTTATCTGCCCGGTCACTGTGCTATCCATGCCCAGCGTGCCGGAGAAGCTGGCCTTGGACTGCCCGGCGCTGACCTGTACCGAGAGCGGGGCGGTGCCATCCAGCCCCGTCTGCCCGAGAGCCACGCTTATGGCCGTGTTCTGGCCCTCTACCGTGCCATTGCCAGAAATGCTGACGGCGCCATCTGGCCCGGTGAAAAGGTCGGCATTGACCTGAGTAAAGCCCAGCCCGCCCAGCGTGATGCTGGCATTGCTGAAATGCGCGTGCAGGGCCGCCAGCCAGGCGGGCGGAGCAATGGCGCGCGGCCCGCCCGGCAATGGCCAGGGGAAATTGATGATTGGGTGGTCGAGGTTAAGCGTCTGCACCGCCAGTTGGCCGTGCAGCAGGGCGGGGAGAGAAACATCCAGCGCCAGCGCCTTGGCGCTGATAACCTCATGGTCTGGCCCGGATATGGTGATGCCGGTGGCGGTAATGCGCGGGCGGGGCAGCAGGGACAACGAGAGTTTACCCTCGATATTCACCCTCCGCCCGGTGAGGCTGGAGGCAAAACGCTCAATGGCCGGGCGGTGGTTTTGCGATGCGACGAACCCGGGCAGCGCCAGCAGCATGCCGGCGAATAAGGCGGCCAAGCAGAGCGGCACCAGCCAGAAGAGATGCTTGCGGCTCAAAACGCGCCGTACCCGCCGCCACCCGGCGTGTGGATGATGATGGCTTCGCCCGCCGCCAGCGCCGCCTCAGCCCGGCCGGGTAGAGATTCCAGCGTGCCATCGGCGTGTTCGATAAATTGCCCGCCCATGGCGCCCGGTGCCCCGCCTTCTAGGCCAAAGGGGGCTTGGGTGCGGCGCGACGCGGTGATGGTGGCGGTCATGGGTTCTAAAAACCGGATTTTGCGCACAACGCCATCCCCACCGCAAAATTTTCCTGCGCCGCCCGAGCCGCGCCGTATGGAAAACGCCTCCACCCGCACTGGGTGGCGCAGTTCCATCACTTCAGGGTCGGTAATGCGCGTGTTGGTCATATGGGTATGTACGGCGGAGCAGCCGTTAAAGCCCGGCCCGGCTCCGGCCCCGCCGCAGATGGTTTCATAATATTGGTGTTTGGCGTTACCAAACAGGAAATTATTCATGGTGGCCTGGGCGGATGCGCATACGCCCATGGCGCCGAGCAACGCCACAGTTACCGCCTGGCTGACCTCGGTATTGCCCGCCACCACGGCGGCACCGGGTGGCGGCGCCAGAAAGCTGCCCTCGGGCACAATGATGGTGATCGGCTTCAAACATCCTTCGTTCAGCGGCAGATTAGTGCCCGCCAGGCAGCGGAAGGCGTAGAGCACGGCGGCGGTGGTAACGGCGCGGGGGGCGTTGAAATTATTCGGCCCGGCGGGGCCGGTGCCCGTGAAATCCACCACGGCACTGGCATCTTCATGGTTGATTTTCAGGGATATTTTAAGCGTCGTGCCGTCATCCATCGTATAATCGAATTGCGCGTCGCGCAGCTTGCGTATCGCGGCGCGGGTGGCGGCTTCGGCATTGTTCATTACATGGCCCATATAGGCCTGCACCACGCTCCAGCCATAGCGCGCCACAATCAGCCCCAGGGCCTGTGACGCCGTGGCGTTGGCGGCGATTTGCGCCTTGATGTCCGCCACGTTCTGGTCCGGGTTGCGGGCGGGGTAGCGGGCGCTGCCCAGGGCGGCGCGGAAGGCGTCTTCCTGGAATTGGCCGCCTGAGAGAATCAGGAAGTTGTCCAGAACAACTCCTTCTTCTTCTAGTATTTTAGAGAATGGAGGGGTGGAGCCGGGGGTGAGGCCGCCAATATCGGCATGGTGTCCACGGCAGGCGGTGAAAAAGCGCAACTCGCGGCCCGTTTCATCGAAAACGGGTGTGATGACTGTGATGTCCGGTAGATGCGTGCCGCCCGCATAGGGGTTGTTGAGGGCGATGGCGTCGCCGGGTTTCAGGGCTTGGCCCCGCTGGACCAGCACATGCCGCACAGAGGCGCCCATGGCACCCAGATGCACCGGCACATGTGGGGCATTAGCTACCAGATTGCCATTGGCGTCGAAAATGGCGCAGGAAAAATCCAGTCTTTCCTTTATGTTGACGCTTTGGGCCGTGTTGCGCAGCACCGCGCCCGCCTGCTCGGCCACGGCCATGAACAAATTGGCGAAGAGTTCCAGCAGTACCGGGCCGGGCTTGGTAGCATCGGCAATAGCCGCGTTCTCGCGCGG